>DATGHI010000164.1:0-4370 GCA_035308065.1 Gammaproteobacteria bacterium
GTTGAAGAGACCGGGGAGCAAGATGGGACGGATCACAGGCATAGTCGCATGCACCTTCGGACTGCTGCTGGCGGCCTGCGCGGGTCAACCGCAGAAGCCCGCGTCCGCGGTGTCGCCTGCAGCCAATGCCGCCACCGGCCAGAAGCCGGCAGCCGCCGTTCAATCCGACGCCGGTACGCCCATACCGGACCTCGATACCGCCGACTCGACCCCTGCCGTGCAGTGGGGTGACATCACCCTCACTACGGCGGAACCGCATTACGACGACCTGTGGCAGTATCTGGGCAAGAACTTCTCGCTGCCGGCGGATGGCGGTGATGGCCGCATCCAGAACGAACTCGACTGGTTCGCGGCCCACGGCGATTACCTCAACCGCGTGGCCGGCCGTGCAAGGCCCTACCTCTACTACATCGTACAGCAGGTGGAAGCGCGCAAGATGCCACTGGATGTCGCGCTGCTGCCGGTGGTGGAGAGCGCTTTCGACCCCTTCGCCTATTCCTACGGCCGCGCCTCGGGCCTGTGGCAATTCGTACCTGCCACCGGTCACATCTACGAACTGAAGCAGGACTGGTGGTACGACGGGCGCCGCGACGTGGCCGCTTCCACCGGCGCGGCGCTGGACTATCTCCAGGCGCTGCACACCGAATTCAATGGCGACTGGCTCCTGGCCCTCGCCGCCTACAACTCCGGCCCCGGCACCGTCGAGCATGCCGTCGCTGTCAACCAGCGCCACGGCCAGCCGACCGACTTCTGGCACCTGGACCTGCCCGCCGAGACCCGTGCCTACGTCCCGCGACTCATCGCCATCTGCGAACTGGTGGCAGACCCCCAGCACAAGGGCGTCAACCTGGATTCCATCCCCAATCAGACTTACCTGACCCAGGTGGACGTGGGCGGCCAGATCGATCTCGCCACTGCCGCCAAGCTCGCAGGCATCACCACCGAGCAGATGTATCTCCTGAACCCCGGCTACAACCGCTGGGCCACGGACCCGCAAGGCCCCTACCTGCTGTTCGTGCCCCTCGAGGCAAAGGATAGTTTCCAGCAGGCGCTCACCTCCCTGCCGCGCCACGACCGTGTCCAGTGGGCAACCCACAAGGTGCTCAAGGGCGATACCATGGGCGGTATCGCCCGGAACTACCACACCACCGCGGACGTGCTGCGGCAGCTGAACGGCATGCGCGGCAACCTCCTGCACGTAGACCAGATGCTGCTGGTACCCATGTCGCGTGAGACCCTTGCCGACGCAAGCCTGCACGCCCAGGCCCTGGTTGCGGGCATGACCGACTTGCACCTCCCCGGCGGACGCATCGTGCACAAGGTCAAGGACGGCGAAAACCTGTGGGTGATCGCCAAGCACTACCACGTCACCGTAAGCGCCATCCTCCATTGGAACAAGATGTCGTTGAAGCACGTGCTGCACAAGGGTGATCGGCTGGTGATCTGGCGTGGCGGCCATGTGGACGGCAGCAGACTTTCGCAGGCCTCGGACAGCGGCTGACCTTCATCCACTCACTCGGGAGCAATTATGGGTTTCCTCGCCGGTAAACGCGCGCTCGTCGTCGGGCTCGCGAGCGACCGTTCCATCGCCCACGGCATCGCCGTCGCCTTCAAGCGCGAGGGAGCGGAACTCGCCTTCACCTACCAGGGCGAGCGGCTCAAGGAGCGCGTCGAGGAGATGGCCAGGGAGTTCGGTTCCAACTTGGTGTTCCCGATGGATGTTGCGAACGATGCGGAGATCGATGCCGCCTTCGCGAACCTCAAGAAACACTGGAGCAGCCTCGATATCCTGGTGCATTCCGTGGGCTTCGCCCCCCGCGACCAGTTGACCGGGAGCTACATAGATTCCGTGACCCGCGAAGGTTTCCGCATCGCCCATGACATCAGTGCGTACAGCCTCGCGGCGCTGGCAAAGGCAGCCCGACCCATGATGCAGGGCCGCCGGGGATCAATGCTCACCCTGAGCTATCTCGGTGCGGTGCGCGCCATCCCCAATTACAACGTCATGGGACCGGCCAAGGCAAGCCTCGAGGCGAACGTGCGCTTCCTCGCCTACTCACTGGGACCCGAGGGCATACGGGTCAACGGCATCTCCGCCGGACCCATCAAGACCTTGGCGGCGGCAGGCATCGCCGGTTTCCGCGACATCCTCAAGCACGTGCAGGACATGACCCCGTTGCGCAAGAACGTGACCACCGAGGACGTGGGCAATGCCGCCGCCTTCCTCTGTTCCGATCTGGCGGCGGGCATCACCGGCGAGATCCTCTATGTCGACGCCGGCTACAGCCACGTGGGGATGAACCTGAATCAATAGCCCACCACCCGGAAATAGAAAGGCCCGCTTCGCGGGCCTTTCTATTTCCTGCTGGCCGTCTTATTCGTCCGACGACTGATCCATGTTCTTGGTATTGATCTTTATCTTGGCCTGTTGCTTCAGATAGGCGAGATAGGCGGCGAACTCCGCTGCGCCGTCCTCGCGGGATAGGTTGCGCATGGCGCCGAGACGCTGCTGGTCGTTGAGGCTCGCCGTGTCGCCCAGTTTCATGGCGGTCAACACCAGTACCGCCTGATCGCCGCCGTCCAGCGTGACAGTCGCTGCCGAACGGCCGCTGGCCGCCGGCTCAGCTGCGGTGAAGGCGGCGGCGAGAATAGGCAAAGGCACGCCCTGCTGGGCGCGCGTGACGAAGGCCGGTGGCGTGTAAGCGGCGCCAGCGCCCTTCGCCAGGGCCACCGGGTCACCGCCCTTCTGCACGGAGGCGAGCAGGCTGCCGGCGAGTTTGACGGCCTCCGCCGCAGCGCGCTGCTGCTGAAGAATATCAACGATAGAAGTGCGCACATCCACGAGCGCCTTCGGCACGCTAGGTACGTGACCTTTCACGCGGATGACCACCGCGTGATTGGGTCCGAGCTGGATGGGCTCGCTATTGTTGCCTTGGACGAGCAGCTGGTCGCTGAACGCCGCCTTGCGCACGTCGGCGTTGGCGCCGATGCCGTCGCCGCCGTCGCGGGTCACATCCGCCACGGTCTCCACCGGCAGGTTGAGCTGCTTGCTCACATCGTCGAGGGATTGTGGATGCTCGTAGGCGAGGTTCGCGAGCTGGTCGCCGAGGGTGAAGTATTCGTCATCGGCCTTCTTCTTCTGGTAGTCGCTCACGAGTTGTGCACGCACTTCCGCGAAAGTCTTCACCTCGGCCGACTTGATGCTTTCCAGCTGGATGACGTGGTATCCGAACTGGCTGCGTACCGGCCCGGCGATGTCGCCCACCTTGGCGATGCCGAAGAGCGCATCCTCGAAAGGTTTCACCATCACACCGCGGGACACCTGACCCAGTTCGCCGCCGTTCTTGGCGGAACCGGGGTCATCCGAATACTTGGCGGCGAGCTTGGCGAAGTCCGCCCCTGCCTTGAGCTGCTTCAGGATGTCGTCCGCCTTGGCCTTGGCGGCGGCATCAGCCTTGGGATCGCTGCCGTTCACGGCGATCAGGATGTGGCGCGCATCGCGTGTCTCATCCTGTTTGTACTTGTCGATCTGCTGCTGGTAGAGGGCTTGCAGGTCGGCATCGGTGGGTTGCACCTGGGTCGCGAGTTTGGCCTCGTCGAGTTCGACGTAGGCGAGCGTCACCTTTTCAGGCGTCATGAAATCGCCCTTGTGCGAGTCGTAGTAAGCCTGCACGTCTGTATCCGGGATCTTGATGCCGGGCAGGAAGCGCTTGGCACTGACGGTGATATAGGCGACCTGCCGTTGCTGGCCCCGGACCGAGAACGCGCTTTCCAGCTCCGTCGGGGTGGCGATGGCGCTGTCCTCGAGCGCGCTCTGGAACTGCCCCTCCTCGATACCCTGCCGTTCGCGGCTCTCGAACTGCTGGGGGCTCATGCCCGAAGCGGCGAGCTGCGAACGGTAGATCTGCGTGGAGAACCTGCCGCCCGCCTGGAACGCTGGGATCTTCTGGATGGCATCCACCAGCTGGGCGTCGCCGATCGCGTAATGCCCTTTGCTCACCTCTTGGGTGAGCAGGGTGTCGTTGATCAGGTTGTCCAGCACCTGCTGGTGAAGCTGTTTCTCGTCGATCATCTCCGGCTTGAAGGCCGCGCCGTAATACTGCTCGAGGCGCGCGTATTGGCCCTGGTAGACTCGCTGGAAATCTCCCGGCGTGATCGGATCACCGTTCACCGTGGCCACCGAATTGTCGCTGGACGCGGTGAAATAGGAATTGATGCCCCACAGGGCGAAGGGCCCGATGATCAGGAACAGGATCACGCCCGTGATCCACTTGGGGATGTTGTCTCTGAAAGCCTGGATCAGCATAGCTATAGCCCTACGAATGCAACGCTAATTGATAAGGATCGCGCCCTGAAAGCCAGTCAAAACG
>DATGHI010000165.1:0-4339 GCA_035308065.1 Gammaproteobacteria bacterium
CACTGCTGATGCGCGATCCCGAGGGCACGGTAGAGGTGCTGCGCGCGCTCAAGGCCATCGGGGTGACGGTGGCGCTGGACGATTTCGGCACCGGCTATTCGTCCCTGAGTTACCTCAAACGTTTCCCCATCGACGAACTCAAGGTGGACAAATCATTCGTCGATGGCTTGACACATTCACCGGCCGATGCGGCCATCGCGGACGCAGTAATACGCTTGGCCCATAGCCTGGGCATGAGCGTAGTGGCCGAGGGCGTCGAGAACGAGGCGCAGTTCGTGTTCCTGAAAGAACACGGTTGCGATCTCTCCCAGGGCTACCTGACCGGCCGGCCCATGGGCTTCGACGCATTCCTCCAGCACCTCAATGAGCGGGCCGCGGTAGCGGCGCAAGCGCCGGCTCCCACGCACGACGCATCCAAGCCGGAAGTCTCGTCCGCGCGCTAGGCCCCTACGGCTCAAGCTGCTAACATGGACCGCATGCGGCCCGTCACGGCGCGCCCCTGTACGAGGCAGCCCCGGCAATGAAGAAAGCGCTGAAGATCACCGGCATCGTCGTGGGAATCCTGGTGCTGCTGGTCATCGCTCTCGCCGTCACCCTGCCGTTCCTGATCAATCCCAACCGCTTCAAGGACGATATCGCGCGCGTGGTCAAGGAGAAGACCGGGCGCGAACTCGCCATCCAGGGCGACATCAAGCTGTCGGTGTTCCCCTGGCTCGGCCTGCAGATAGGGTCGCTGGAGTTGTCGAACGCCAAGGGCTTCGGCGCGGTGCCGTTTGCCGCCGTCAACGAGACGGATGTGCACGTGGCCTTCTGGCCGCTGCTACACCGGCGCGTCGAGGTGGGCGAAGTGAAGATCGAGGGCTTAAGCCTGGACCTCGAACACGACGCCGACGGCCACAACAATTGGCAAGACATCAGCGAGCATATGGTGCACAAAGCCGGTGGCGGCGGAGAAGCGGGCAGCGTGCTCGATCTCAGCGTAGCCAGTGTCGGCATCAGCGACAGCCAGGTGCGCTGGATCGACGTACAGAAGCACCAGCAGTACACCGGCAGCGATTTCAGCCTGCAGATGGGCGCGTTCGGCTCCGCCAAACCGTTTGCACTCGATGCCGGCTTCGATTTCAGTGGCACCAATCCCGCCGTGCAAGGCCACCTGGATTTCGCCGGTACCGCCACCGCCGATCTGGAGCACCGTACCTACAGTGCCGACGACGCCAAGCTCGCGCTGCAGGCGAAGGGCGACGGTGTGCCCGGAGGGCAGATAGATGCTGAGCTGCACTGGCAGCACGCGATCGTCAACCTGGAACAGGAGAGCATGGCGGTGAACGGTTTCCAGGCCAACGCCTACGGTCTCAAGTTCGACCTGGAGGCCCAGGGCCGGGACATCGAGAAGAACCCGGACTACACCGGCACCCTGAAGCTCGCGTCTTTCTCCCCGCGCGATGTGCTGAAGGCGCTCGGCCATCCGAACCTGGCGGAGACCCGCGACAGTGGGGCGCTCGCCAGTGCCGCTGCCAGTCTGACGTTCGTCGCGACGTCCTCTTCGCTGTCCTTGAACGGCCTGGACATGACACTCGACGGCACCCACCTCATCGGCAGCGCCGCAGTCAAGGACTTCACGACCCGTGCGCTGTCGTTCGACCTGACCGCCGACCAGCTCGACGCCGATCGTTACCTGCCGCCTCAGCAGCCGGGTACCCCGGGCAAGCCGCGCGAGGAAGTGGACATCGACAAGGTCGGCATCCCGCTACGCACGGTGCGCAGCCTGGACCTGGATGGCCACCTGCACTTCGGCCAGTTCTCTTTCCTGGGAGCCAAGACCACGGACTTCGACATGAACCTGAGCGCCCATGATGGTCAGCTTCAGATCAAGCCGCTGACCGCATCCCTCTACGGTGGCAGCCTGGATGCCGAACTGCGGGTGGATGCCCGCGAGGCAAACGCCGATCAGCCGATCGTGAACGAGACGCTGGCGCTCAAGGGTGTGCAGCTCGCCGGACTCAGCCTGGCCCTCGGCAACACCGACCGGCTCTCCGGCACCGTCGACTTGGATGCCACGACCACCGCCCAGGGACGCCTGATCGGCCAGATGCGCTACACGATCAAAGGCCACGTGAGTTTCGCCTTGAAGAACGGCGCGATCCAAGGTGTGAACGTCGCCGACAGCATCGCACGCGCTTACGCCGAGGCCCGCCGGCAACCGCCTCCGGCTTCTGCGCCGATGCGCACGGAGTTCATCCAGCTACGCGGTTCCGCCGGCATCCTCCACGGCGTGATGAGCAACCGGGATTTCACCGCGTCCCTGCCCGGTCTGACGCTGAGTGGTGCGGGCAAGATGGACCTAGCGGATTTCACCGTGGATTACAGCCTGAAGGGCCGGATCACGGGTCCCGGTCAGGGCGGGAGCCTGAGCGCCTTCAAAGGCGAGAAGGTGCCGTTGCACGTCACCGGCACTCTCTCCAGTCTGGTGGTGCGTCCGGACGTGAGCGGGCTGGTCAAAGACAAGCCGTAGGCATGCTGCAAAACCGGGAATAGCCCGCGGCGGGCGGGATTCCGGACACAGGCGGACGGCGCTGAGGGAAGGCGGACCATGCGCACATTGGGTTTGTTGCTCTGTCTCTTCAGCACGCCTGGCGCCGCAGCCCAGTTCTATTCCCTTGAGGTGTCCCACGACGACGGCCTCTACAAGATGGTCGCGAACGTGCACCTGGAGGCGCCCCCCGACGAAGTCTATAAGGTGCTCACTGACTACGAACACCTGACCCGTGTCTCCTCCTCGGTGGTGAAGAGCACCCTGGTGCGGCGCGTGGATCCTGTCACGGCGCTGGTGTACACCGACACCCGTATCTGTACCTTCCTGTTCTGTCGCCACGCCCGTGAATTGCAGCGCATCGAACAGACCTCACCGCTGGATCTGAGCGCGGTGGTGGTGCCGCAGCTCGCGAACAACATCAAGTCCGGCAACGCCACGCTGCACGTGGAAGCGGAGCAGGGCGGCACACGCATGCACTGGGAGCTCAGCATCGAACCGGGTTTCTGGGTACCGCCCTGGATCGGGCCGCTGTTGCTCTCGAGCAGCCTGCGCGCCGAGAGTGAGCGCAGCGTCGCGGGCATCGAGAAGCTGGCGCGGGAGCGCGCGCTTCTGCCGCCGCTCGACGGCACGCACGACGATGACAAGCCGAAAGACTAAGATCCCCGCTGATTTTGCCGTGCGCCTGCTGGCCTGGCATGCCCGTCACGGGCGCCACGACCTGCCCTGGCAGCGGCGGCGCACGCCTTACCGGGTGTGGGTCTCGGAGATCATGCTGCAGCAGACCCAGGTGGCGACGGTGATCCCCTATTACCGGCGTTTCATGGCGCGGTTCCCGGGCGTGAAGGCGCTCGCGGACGCGCCCCTGGACGAAGTACTGCACTTATGGACGGGTCTCGGCTATTACGCCCGGGCGCGCAACCTGCACAAGGCGGCGCAGACACTACGCGACCGCCACGGCGGACGATTCCCACGGGACTTCGACGCGGTGGCGGCGCTGCCCGGCATTGGCCGCTCCACCGCCAGCGCCGTCCTGGCGCTCGCCTTGGGGCAGCGTCATCCCATCCTGGACGGCAACGCGAGGCGCGTGCTGGCGCGGCACGGCGCGGTCAAAGGCTGGCCCGGTGACAAGCGCGTGGAAGCGCGGCTCTGGACCCTGGCGGAAGCTCATACACCCAGGCGCCGACTGGCGGATTACACCCAGGCCATCATGGACCTGGGCGCGACCCTCTGCACCCGCGGCCGGCCGCGCTGCGCAGAGTGTCCAGTGGCCGGGGATTGCCGCGCCCATGCCCATGCCCGGGGCCGCGAGACCGCGTACCCTTCGACGCGCCCACG
The DNA here is from genome assembly GCA_035308065.1 of Gammaproteobacteria bacterium. Classification (GTDB taxonomy): domain Bacteria; phylum Pseudomonadota; class Gammaproteobacteria; order Natronospirales; family REEB76; genus DASUBN01. The sequence goes on from DATGHI010000165.1 coordinate 3,869, forward strand.
CAAGGAACTACCGGTGAGACGCACCCGCATGCTGCTGGTGCGGCAGGCGGGGGCGGTGCTGCTGGAGCGGCGCCCGCCGGCGGGCATCTGGGGCGGCTTGTGGGGCTTCCCCGAGATCGCCGCTGACGCGGATCCGCTCGCTTGGTGCCGGGCGCGCTTCGGCGCCGCGCCGCGTACGGCGCACCCGCGGCCGCTGCTGCGGCATACTTTCAGCCATTTCCACCTGGACATCGAACCCGTGGAGATCGCCCTCATCGGGACGGCGGCGGTACAGGACGGTGGCGAGAGCCGCTGGCAGCCGCTCGGCGAAACGCCGCGGCTCGGTCTCGCGGCGCCGGTGAAGCGGCTCCTGGATTCATTGAGTACGGGGTAGGGCGGTTATGGATCGGATGGTCAAATGCGTGTTGCTGGGGGAGGAGCTGCCAGGCTTCGAGCGGCCGCCCTACCCTGGCGAGCTTGGCAAGCGGATCT
>DATGHI010000166.1:0-7558 GCA_035308065.1 Gammaproteobacteria bacterium
CCTCATAGGTCCGGGTGTTGCGGAAGTCCGCCAGGGTGTTGAGACCCGGGGTCGCCTCGAGATAGATGCTGCCGCCGTCGCCGCCGTCGCCCCCATCCGGCCCGCCCAGGGGGATGAACTTCTCGCGGCGGAAGCTCACGGCACCGTTGCCGCCGTTCCCGGCGATCACCTTGATGTTGGCTTCATCTACAAACTTCATGACACCACCAAAATTTGACTGTCATGCTGCCATAAAGCGTCGCGAGCGAAGGCAGGGCTAGGCGCGCGAGGCGAGCAACCGGAGCGTACTTTTAGTGTACGTGAGGATTGCGAGTCCGAAGCGCAACGCCGCCATGGCGAGCGCAGCAGCTTTAGGGTGGCATGAATGAAAAAGCCCCGTTTACCGGGGCCTTTTCCACGGATATCCGTCGAGGCTTACTTGGCTTCCGCCGCGATCACGTTCACGTAGCGGCGCTTCGGCTTGCCCTTCTCCTGGAACTTGATGTGGCCGTCGGCCTTGGCGAACAGCGTGTGGTCGCGGCCCATGCCCACGTTCACGCCGGCACGGTACTCGGTGCCGCGCTGGCGGATGATGATGTTACCCGCCACCACCGCCTCGCCGCCGTAGAGCTTTACCCCTAAGCGTTTGGATTCGGAGTCGCGGCCGTTACGGGTGCTGCCGCCTGCTTTTTGTGTGCCATGGTCCTCTAGTCCTCTGGAATCAGCCGGAGATGCCGGTGATCTCGACTTCGGTGAAATGCTGACGGTGTCCGGCGCGGCGGCGGTAGTTCTTGCGGCGGCGCAGCTTGAAGGTGAACAGGCGCTCGTGGCGGCCGTTGCCCTTGACCTTGCCGGTGACCTTGCCGCCCGCCACGAAGGGGGCGCCCAGCGTGGGCTTCTCGCCGTCCTTGCCGACCATCAGGACGTGGTCGAACTCGACCGGGCTGCCGGCTTCGGCTTCGAGCAGTTCCACCTTGATCACGTCGCCCTGGGCGACCCGGTACTGCTTGCCACCGGTCTCGATTACCGCGTACATGGGAGTCTCCAAAAACCGTCAAAATATCGTCAAAGGGCGCGCATTTTAAGGGGTTACGCCCCTGGGGTCAAACGCGGTGCGGCTCCCTTGACACCCTTTTGAGCCCCCCCTAGCATCGCCCTTCCCGGGGCGTCCCGCCCCGCCCTCCCGGTCCCCATGGTCAGAGCCGTCCCCACCCTCCCGCCGGACGCCCCCGGACTGGATGCCATCCGCGCCCTGGTGGCCGAAGACCTCGTCGCCACCGACCGGCGGGTGCAGGATGAGCTGCGCTCCGACGTGGCCCTCATCAACCAGCTGGGGGAGTACCTGGTGGCCGCCGGCGGCAAGCGGCTCCGGCCCCTGGTGGTGCTGCTCTCGGCCCGGGCCTGCGGCATCCGGGACATGCGCCACGTGGACCTGGCCGCCATCATCGAATTCATCCACACCGCCACCCTGCTCCACGACGACGTGGTGGACGGCTCGGAACTGCGCCGCGGCCGGAACACCGCCAACGCCGTCTGGGGCAATCCCGCGAGCGTGCTCACGGGCGACTTCCTCTATTCCCGCGCCTTCCAGATGATGGTCAAGGTGGACGAGATGCGGGTCATGCGGATCATGGCCGACGCCACCAACCGCATCGCCGAGGGCGAGGTCTTGCAGCTGCTCTACTGCCATGACCCGGAGACCACCGAGGCCCGCTACCTGGAAGTCATCCACCGCAAGACCGCCACCCTGTTCGAGGCCGGCGCCCGCCTGGGCGCGGTGATCACCGGCCGGCCCGCCGCCGAGGAACAGGCCCTCGCCGCCTACGGCGGCCACCTCGGCGCCGCCTTCCAGCTCATCGACGACGTGCTGGACTACAGCGCCAGCGCGGAGGAGATGGGCAAGAACGTCGGCGACGACCTGGCGGAGGGCAAGCCCACCCTGCCGCTCATCCATGCCCTGCAGAAAGCCGCCGGCAAGGAACGCGCGCTGCTGCGCGAGGCCGTGGAGCACGGCGGCCTCGAGCACATCCACGAGATCATCCGCATCGTGAGGGAGAGCGGCGCCCTGGACTACACCCGCGAGCGGGCCCTGGCCGAGAGCGTGAAGGCCCGTGGATCCCTGCACAGCCTGCCTGATTCCGCTTACCTTGAAGGCCTGGCGGACCTGGCCGAGTTCGCCGTCGCCCGCCGCAGCTGAATCTAATGATGCCGCCGCTGCGGCGTCACGCTGCCGATCCGCAGTATCTCAGCGCAGGCATCCGCCGGCAGCGGGTGGCTATAGTAGAAGCCCTGGGCCATGTCGCAACCCGCTTCGCGCAGGAACTCGCCCTGGCGCGCGGCCTCCACCCCCTCCGCCACCACCTTGATGCCGAGCTCGTGGCTCATGGCGATCACCGCGTTGACGATGGCCGCCTGGCGGGCGTCGTCGGGTACGCCGGCCACGAAACTCTTGTCCACCTTGATGGTGCGTATCGGGAAACGGCTCAGGTAGCTCAGCGAGGAATAGCCGGTGCCGAAATCGTCCAGCGAGAAGCTCACGCCGAGGTCGGCGAGTTCGTCCATGCGCTCCAGCACGCCGGAGCTGTCGGTCATGAGCGCCGTCTCCGTCAGCTCCAGTTGCAGCATGTGCGGATCGATGCCGGTGCGGTCCAGGATCGCGCGTACCGTCGCCACCATGTCGTCCTGCAGGAACTGGCGCGGCGACACGTTGACGGTGAGCGGCGTCAGCGGCACCCCCAGGTTCCGCCACGACATCGCCTGGCGGCAGGCCGCCTCCAGCAGCCAGTTGCCGAGCAACAGGATGTCGCCGCTGGTCTCGGCGATGGGGATGAACTTGGCCGGCGGGATCAGCACGCCGGCGGCCGTGCGCCACCGCGCCAGTGCCTCGAGCCCCGCCACCTTGCCGCCGATGAGCTCCACCTGCGGCTGGTACTCGAGGTAGATCTCGCCCTGGATGGCGGCGCGGCGCAGGCTGCCACGCAGCGTCAGGTATTCCTCCGCCAGCGCCTTCATCTCCGCGTTGTAGAAGCGCAGCGAACCCGGGTCCTGGCGCTTCACTTCCAGCAGCGCGTTGTCGGCGTTGCGCAGCAGCGTCTCCGCGCTGTCGCCGTCCTGGGGCGCCATGGCCACGCCCATGCTCACCCGCAGATCCAGGCGGCTCGCCGGCAGTTGCAGCGGCTCCTCCAGCGCCTCCTTCACCGCCTCCAGGCGCTCCCGCAGCGCCTCCCGGTCCTCGCCGCCCGTGACCACCGCTGCGAACTCGTCCGCGCCGAGCCGCGCCACGCCCTCGGCGCCGCCGAAGGCGGCGGACAGCCGCGCGCCGAACTCGCGCAGCACGCTGTCGCCGGCGTCGTGGCCGAGCACGTCGTTGATGATCTTGAAGCCGTCCACGTTGAACAGCGCCACGGCCACCCGTTTGCCCTGTTTCGCGTACTGGAACTGCTCCCCCAGGTGCTCCGTGAGCAGCACGCGGTTGCCGAGCCCGGTCAGAGGATCGTAGAACGCCAGGTAGCGCAGGCGTTTCTCGCTCTGCACCCGCTCGGTGATGTCCGTGGTCACCGAGATCACGCCGTTGATGGCGCCGCTCTCGTTGCGGCTGATGACCGCGTCCACCTGCACGTCGATGGCGCGCCCGTCCGCCGTGAGGTAGCGCGAGGCGAAGGACATGCTGGGGCGCTCGCCCGCCACCAGCTGGCGGAAGCGCTGCTCCGCCTGTGCCCGCTCCTGCACGTCTGCCACGATGTCGAACACGCGCTTGCCCACGAGCCCGCCGGGGGAATACCCGAGCATCTCATGGTGCGCCTGGTTGGCGTAGGTGATGACCCCGTCCAGGGCGATCTCCTTGATGCCGTGGGGCACGGCCTCCATCAGTCGGCGGTACTGGCGCTCGCTGCGCCGCAGGGCCGCTTCGCTCTCCTTCTGCGCGGTGATGTCCTGGAAGATGCCGAACACCGATTCGTTGGCGTCGGGCGTCGGCGGGCTGTACTGCCCCTTGACCCGCACGTGCCGGATCTGCCCGTCGGGACGCACGATGCGCGCCTCGAACTCCACGCTCTCGTGGGTGCTCGCGGCGTGGCGCACGAACTTCTCCACGTAGGGCTGGTCGTCCGGGTGATAGGTGCTCAAGGTGCGGTTGAAGTCCGGATCGATCTTCCTCGGGTCGAGCCCGCGGATGCGGTAGATCTCCTCGGACCACGATAACTTGTTGGTGCCGATGTCCCAGCGCCAATGCCCGAGGTGCGCCAGGCGCTCCGCCTCGGCGAGCATCGTGGCCTGTTCCTCGAGCCGGTCGCGGGTCCGCACCCGCTCGCTGATGTCCGTCAGCACGCCCACGAAGAACTTGAGCTTGCCCGCCTCGTCGAGCACCGGGCTGATGGACAGGTCGTTCCAGAACTTCCCGCCGTCCTTGCGGTAGTTGATGATCTCCGTCTGGAGGGACGATTGCCGCTCGAGCGCCTGGCGGATGGCCTGGCGGGTCTCCTCCGAGGTCTCCTCACCGTACAGCAGGCTCCAGTCGCGGCCGCGGACCTCCTCGAGTTCGTAGCCGGTGATGCGCGTGAACGCCGGGTTCACGTAGCTGATGGCATAGCCCTCGCCTTCCGCGGGCGGCGCGGTCACCATCACCCCCGCCGGCGACTGGCCCACCGCCGCGCCGAGCATGATGTGCTCCGACAGGAGCTTCTCCAGCTCCAGCTCGCGCTGCTTGAGCGCGGTGATGTCGGTGTAGAGGTTGATGTAACCGCCGTCGCTGCTGCGCCGCTCCTTGATGAGCACCCAGCGTCCGTCGGGCAGGCGCTGCTCCAGGCTGCCGGCGCCCGCGCGGTGTGCGCGCAGGCGCTCCGCGAGCCAGCCCTCCGCGCCGCCCGCCGGCACGTCGATCTTGCCGGCGCGCAGTGCTTCCCGCAGCATCGCCTCGAAGGGCGTGCCCGGCACCATGAGCTCCGCCAGATGGGGGTACATGCGCTTCAACTGCGGGTTGCAGACAACCATGCAGTCTTCCGCGTCGAAGATGATGAAGCCGTCCTCGATGTAGCCGAGCGCGTCGGCCAGCAGGGTCTCGGCCTGCTCCCGGGCGCGCATGTGGGTGGCGGCCGACAGCGCCGCCTTGACCGCACGCCTCAAGCGCGGCATGTGCTTCGCCGACTTGGTGACGTAGTCCGCGAGCCCGAGGCGCATGGCCTCCACCGCCACCTCTTCCGTGCCGGTGCCGGTGAACATGATCACCGGCAGCTCCGCATCGCGCTGGCGCACGCGCTTCAGCACGTCGAGGCCGGTGGACCAGCGCAGGTGGTAGTCGGTGATCACGAGGTCCAGGCCCGGCTGGGCGATGGCGGCCTCGAGCTGCGCGGCCGTGCTCACGTGGAAGGTCTTGGCTTCGGGGAAGTCCTTGAGCAGCTCGCGCACCACCAGCGCCCGGTCGTCCGGGTTGTCGTCCACGAGCAGCACGCGGGGGGCATCGCCACCCGAGGTCTCCGCGCCCGACTTCCTCTTCTCCGTCATCTCGACCCCTGGACGGCGTGCTTTCCGCGTCCCCTAGTGCAGCTCCGGATGCTCGCTCAGCATCAGCCAGTAGACCTGCAACTGCTTCAATAATGCGGTGAATTCCTCGAACACCACGGGTTTCACCAGATACGAATTGGCGCCCAGCTCGTAGGCGCGGTTGATGTCGGCCGGCTCGCGCGACGAGGTCAGCACCACCACCGGCAGGCGCCGCAGGCCGTTCTGGGCCCTCAGCCACTGCAGCACCTCGTGCCCCGAGAGCCGCGGGAGCTTCAAGTCCAGGAGCATCATGAACGGCAGCGGATGGGCGTCGCGGTCGGCATAGGCGCCCTCGCCGGAGAGGTAGGCGACCGCCTCCTCGCCGTTGGCCACGCAGGCGATGGGGTTCACCACGTGCGACTTGCTGAACGCCCGCTTGATGAGCATCACGTCGTTCTCGTCGTCCTCCGCGAGCAGGATCGTGGTTTTTGTTATATCGGCCATCTCAGCCATCACGGTACTCCTTGAGTCTGATTAGGAACGTGCTGCCCTCTTCCCCTGACTCGATGCTGATGTCCCCCTGCATGCGCTCCAAGCCCTTCTTCACGATGGAAAGGCCGATTCCCGTGCCGGGATAGGCCTCCGCTCCGTGCAGGCGTTCGAATACGTTGAAGATGCGTTCCCTGTGCTCCGGGGCGATGCCGATGCCGTTGTCACGGATGGTGACGTCCACCGTCCCGTTCCGCGACGTGGCCCAGATGCGTACCCACGGGGTCTTGCCCGGTTCGACGAACTTGAGCGCGTTGCTCACCAGGTTGAGGAACACCGTCCTTAGTGTGGCCCTGTGGGCCAGGACCGTCAACGGCGGCACCGACACGTCGATCTTCGCCTTGCAGGCCTCGATCACCGCGTGCAGGTCCGCAAGCGTCTCCTGCACGGTGTCCGCGAGCAGCACGTCCTCGAGTTCGGTCTTCTCCCGGCTGATGCGGCTGTAGGCCAGGAGATCCTGGATGAGGACGTCCATGTTCTTCGCGCTCTTGATGATGCGCTTCAGGTAGTCGCGTCCGGCTTCGTCGAGCTTGCCCGTGTAGTCCTCGAGCACCGCGTCGGCGAAGCCATGCATGGCGCGCAACGGCGCGCGCAGGTCGTGGGCGATGGAATAGGCGAATGCGTCCAGCTCCTTGTTGCTCGTGTCCAGCTCCGCGGTGCGTTCCTTGACCCGCTCCTCCAGTTCCTGCATGTGCTGTTGCAGGGCTTCCTTGAGCTTCACGCTCTCGATGGCCGCCGAGGCCACCTGGCCGAGCTGCACCAGGATGGACTCGTCCTCGGCGTCGAAGTCCGCGCCGCCCTTGTCCGCCACGATCAGCGCGCCCATGAGTTCCGAGTCGCTGCGGCTGAGCGGGACCGCCACGACGGCGCCGATAGGCCCCGGAGAGCCGTGGCGGGACGCGAAGCGCAGGTAATCCGGGTGCGCGCGCACCTCGTTGGCGTCCAAGCGCAGGGCATAACGCTTGCGGGTCAGGACCTTCCATACGTCATCGGTGTCGGGCAGCAGGCCGGGAGCCCTCCAGGCCGCGTACTTGTCGGACAGGGAGGCGCGCGCCTGCGCGGGCACGATGCGGGCGATGGCCGCGTTCGCTCCCGAAAGCTCCCGCGCGCGATCGGCCGTGACCTGGAGCACCTGCTCCACCGTCTGCACCCCGGCGATCTCCAGCGAGGACGCGGCGAGCTGCTGCAGCTCCCGCGCGCGCCGCTCGATGGCCGCCTGGGCCGTCTTGCGGGGCGATATGTCGTGCACCGCCGCCAGGAACAGGGCGCGGTTGTCCATCACCAGCGCGCTCACTCGGACCTCCACGTGCAGCACCACCCCGTCCTTGGTCAGGTGGCGCCACTCGCCCGCCGCGTGGTACTCCACCGTGGCACCGCGCCCCAATTCCTTGAAATACTCCTTGAGCTTGGGCACGTCCTCCGGCGGCCGGATGTCGAAGATGCTCATCTCCAGGAATTCGCTGCGGGTGTAGCCGTAGGTGGCCAGCGCCGCCACGTTCACGTCCACGAAATCACCGCTTTCGCGGTCGTAGAGCAGCATCGGCACCGGGCT
>DATGHI010000167.1:0-11573 GCA_035308065.1 Gammaproteobacteria bacterium
GCCGTGAGGTCGGTGTCGTTCCAGGTGAGGTAATCCAGGATCACCGAGCCGTCGGCCTTGTTCGGGTAGACCAGGTAGTGCACCGAAGGGTTGACCTGTTGCGCCTGCTTGCCCACGAGCTGGGCTAAGTCGGCGGGCGCGACCCCCTTCCCCGCCACCGGATAGTCGTGCAGTTCCACGCGACGGGTCCAAGTGTCGGGTGCCTCGTTCGCCAGGTAATACCCGGTCACCTGGCCCTGGCCGGTCACGTGGGACTTGGCCGCGAAGCTGCTGCCGTCGAAGGCCACGGTCTTGGTGGACGCGATGCTGGGCCGGCTGGATTCATCCACGGGCTTCTTCGGAGTCGGTGCCTTGACCGTCGCCGCAGCCGGCTTCGCCGGCGGCGCGGGCACGACTGCGGGAGCGATTGGCCGGGCATGAGCGGGCTCCGGTTTATTGGCCGTGGCGCAACCGGCAAGAGCCAGGCACAGGAACCCGAGGCGGAATTTTCTGAAGATGGACATGCTGCTCCCTTTGTCCGGCGTTCAGTCTACGCCAGGGATGTCCCGCTCGGGAACCCAAAGAAAAACCCCGCCAGTGATGCTGGCAGGGTCTTGCGGTCCTGGGGAGCCGCTTTTTATTGACTAGAAGTTGATGGTCGTCGCGGTGTTCGCCGTCACCACTGCGGTCTGGCTGGTGGAGAACGCGAGGGTCGTGGCCCCCGTGGTATCCATCGCCGCACAGGTCGCCGCCAGGGTGTAGGTGCCGGGCGCCAGGAAACCCACGGTGTAGTCATAGGCGCCGCTGGTGGTGTTCAGCGAGACCGTCGCCGAGGTGAGCGGCGCGGTGCCGCCGGTCACGGTCACGTTATAGCCTTCCGGCACCACGCCGGTGCCGTTATACACGTACACCGCCGGGCTGCAGGTGGTGGCCGTGATCAGGGTGCCACCGATGCTGAGTGAAGCCGCCACCGTGCCCGTCACCGATCCCACCTGCTGCATGTCGATGAGCCGCAGGACCGGCTTGAGCGTATAGGTGGTGGTGCCACCCTTGTTGTCGAGGGTCAGGGAGTGGCGCAGGTCGAAATCGATGACGAAGTCGGCGGTGTTGCCCTGGGCCACGGTGAATCCGCTCACCAGCTTCAAGCCGCTCTCACTGCCGCTCGGGACGTTGAGGGGGAACTTGCCGCCGGTGGACGAGATGACGTAGGAATTCGCCTCATCCACGTCGAGGCGCAGCCACTGATAGTCACCCGCCGTCACGGTGACGCCGTTCAGCAGCATCGCGCTGGCGTTGCCCTGCAGTGTCAGCAGATCGAGGGTCCGTTCGGTGCTGAACGGGAAGCTCGTCTGCCCGCCCGGGCCCATGAGCTCCACGCCCGTGAACGCCACCACCACCTTGTCGGCACTGTCCACGGGGGTATCGGTGACGGCGAGGTTGAGTTTGGAAGGCGTGGGTGGGGGGTTGCTTCCGCCGCAGCCGGCGACGATCCCCGCCAGCAGCAACAGGGCTGGGATCGCGATCGCCGCGTGTGTGATTTGCTTCGACATAAAATCTGCTCCCGGATATATGGACGGAGACGCTCTTCGCGATGTGAGGATAGACGGCGGGGGTGCCCGAAACTGTGCGTTCGCGCACATATGCAAACTGCAGTCTGGACGACGGGGCCGAAGGAGATACATTTTTTACTTAATGCATGTAGGCGTTTGGGTCGTGCTAGATTGGGCCCGTGAAGAAGTTCAAGTGCGAAGCGGAACCGATAAAGATGGCGTTCGATTCCAAGGGCCCATAGATGGACGTTGAAATCAGGCAATCCCCCATCCACCGCTCCGGCATTTACGCGCTAAGGGCCTTCCGCGCCGGCGAGGTGGTGCTGCGCTGGGATACCTCGAAGAAGATCCCGCGCGGGGAAGCCGCCGAGTACGAAGGACGGCCGGAGACCTACCTGCATCCCTACGACCCGGGCTTCTTGTTCATCGTCCAAAGCCCCGAGCGCTTCGTCAACCACTCCTGCGATAACAACACGCAAATCGTGGATTTCATGGATGTGGCGGTGCGCGACATCGCCATCGGCGAGGAGATCACCAGCAACTATGAGACAGACGGTGCGGGTTTATCCTTCGTATGCCGCTGTGGCACCACCCATTGCCGCGGCCGGATCGGCACAAAATCCGCGTGATACGCCCACATGAAAAAACTCAAACACGAAGCGGAACTGATAAAAGAAGCCATCCTGGCCGGGGTGAAATACGCGGAAGGCCGGGGCGCGGTGGTGTTCGAGGCCACGGATTCCGCCGCCGACAAGATCCTCTACATCTATAGACTGCTGGTGCACGACAAGGTGATCCAGCCGCTGCCGGAGACCGAAGTCTCCCAGCAGTCCATGCGCCACAAGCTCGCCATCTGGTATTCGAAGCAACTGCCGAAGGATCATCCGCTACTGCAGTAGAGGCAGTCATTCCCGGAGACAGGACATGAAACCATCCCTATTCTTCCGAATCGCTGCTGTCCTCCTGCTGCTCTTCGCCGCGGCGCATACGCTCGGATTCCGCCAATCCGATCCCGCCTGGGGCGTCGATGCGCTTCTCGCTTCGATGCGGTCCATCCACTTCGATGTACAAGGGTTCAACCGTAGCTATTGGGACCTCTTCCAGGCGGCCGGGTTCTCCGTCGGCGTGTTTTATCTGTTCTCGGCCGTGCTGGCCTGGCAGCTGGGCGGACTTCCGAAAGAGACCTTGGCGCGCCTGCGCGGCATCACCTGGGCGTTCGCCCTTTGTTTTGCTGGCATCACCGCCGTAAGCTTCACCTACCTCTTCATCCTGCCTATCGGCTTCGCAGCCGTGATCACACTGTGCCTAATCTCCGCTGCCTGGCTTTCATCGAGGTAATCCAGCATGCAGAAGATCACCCCGTTCCTGTGGTTCGACAACCAAGCCGAAGAGGCCGCGAACTATTACTGCTCCATCTTCACGGACTCGAAGATCCTGGAAGTGAGCCGCTTCGGGGACGCGGGGCCCGGCCCCAAGGGTTGGGTGATGGTGGTGAAGTTCGTCCTCAACGGCGTGGAGTTCCTGGCCTTGAACGGCGGCCCCAATCACCCTTTCACCGACGCGGTCTCGCTCATGATCTACTGCGAAACCCAGGCGGAGGTGGATCACTATTGGAGCAGGCTCACCGACGGCGGCCAGGAAGTGGCCTGCGGCTGGCTCAAGGACAAATACGGCCTCTCCTGGCAGGTGACGCCCACGATCCTCTTGGAGTACCTGCGGGACAAGGACCCCGCGAAGGCGAAGCGGGTGATGGAGACCATGATGAAGATGGTGAAGCTCGACATCGCGCCCCTGAAGAAGGCCTACGAGGGCTGATGGGCCTGTGAGTGCCGTTTCGCCTTGAGTTCCCGTATCCAGGCGGAGCTCACCTCCAGGATGATGCTCATGGAGATGGGCGAGACGCAGCCTTCGTCACTCACGTGCTCGGGATGGTGGTGTTCCCCTTCCCCTTCTTTTCCAAAGTGAAAATGGCTCACGTAGCGCCGGAGGTTCTCCGGGGAGCCGGTGAGGTGCAGCCATTTCGCGGGGGTCATGGAGAGCAGGACCGGGCCCTCGCCCTTCTCCACTTCCAGGCCCGGCAGGAGTTCGTCGTGGGGCTCGGAGCCGCCCCAGAGCTCGGCGTCGAGCCGGATGACGCCGGCACCGGATGCCAGGAACCGCTGCAAGCACGCATGCAATGCGTTCATCCCCTCCAGGGAATCCAGCAGCATGAGTTCGTCGGGCGTCGAATAGTAGATCCGCATGGACGCATCCCTTGTTTGCATCCCGCTCCCGGCTGGACCGGGGCCTATCCCCGGATATTCCCGCCGGCACTTGTCCCGGTGACGTACTGAGCATAGTCCGGCCGTTTCGTGGTTTCGTTTCGGAATGTGCGTATATATCTGATTCATTCCTGAAATCCTTGAAACCCGGGAACCGCTGCAACCGCCTTAGGTCAGAGCGTAACGACCATGACTGAGGAGCTGGAACGGCAAATGCTTGCGCCCGCGCAGCGGCGCAGCCTCTGGGCCGCGGCGATACTCATCGCTTAGGACTGGTGGATTGTGACAGGCCCCTGCCGGCGTATCGCAGGGCGGACTACAGTCAGTGGCAGCGGGCGCGGATGCGCTCCAGCTCCCCGAACCACATGGCGTGGTTGCGCTTGAGTTCCTTGTCGAGGCGTGGCGCCTGGGCCTCCATGCCCTCGAGCACCTTGCGCAGGCCCTCCGGCGGCAGGCTGTAGATGCCGAACTCGGGCGGCTGCACCACGGTGTTGAGGCCCACCGGGCAGTCCCAGGAATCGCCCAGCAGGCAATAATCCCCGAACTCCTGCCAGTTCTGACGCATCAGGCAGAAGGTGATGGAGAAGGAGGTCTTGTGCTCGCGGGCGTAGTCGCGGAAGCGCCGGGCGTTCGCCATGACTTCCTCGTACTTGGCGTTGACGCGGATGCTCTCGACGGTCTCCTTGGTGGCGCCGTCCATGGAGACCGCGAAACCCATGGGCACTTGCTCCAGCACACGCTCGACCTTGCGGTTGTATTGGGTGCCGTTGGTGGTGACGTGGCAGGGGGTGGCGAGGTCGTCTTCGATCATCCGGTCCCAGAGCTTGAAGTACTCTGCGATCAGGAAGGGCTCGCCGCCCAGGAACTTGAGCTGCTTCACGTGCGGCAGGTATTTCCACAGCGACTCGAAGAACGCGTCGGAATACAGGTGCGGCAGCGGCGGGAGCTTCTCGCGCCGCGCGCGGATAGCGGACGACCACATGCCCCGGCACATGATGCATTCCAGGTTGCAGACGTTGCTGATGGAGAACTCCAGTTGCTGCGGCCACTCCGGCGTCTCGTCCGGCACCGGGAAGCGGTCGTAGCGTTGCATGACCGAGTTGGCGAAGGTCTCCGCCGTCTGGTGCAGGCAGAACTCGCAGCCCGGCCCGAAGTCGTAGTTCTTGAGGGACTCGCGCAGGGTCTTGATCTTGATGCCCTGCCAGATCTCGTCGATGCTGTTCTTGAGGATGTTGCCGGCCGGATAGGCCCAGTTGTGGCAGCACACGCGCACGTCGCCGCGGAAGTCGAAATACAGCGAGGTGTAGGGCGCATAGCAGAGCGCACGCACCGCCTTGCCCGAGAAGTTCCGGGTCTTGTCGTAGGCGGCGAACGCGGTCTGGTCCATGTGTGAATGCCCTGTAGCGCCGGCGCTACGGCTTGATCGGGGTCGTCTTCCCGATGCTGCCGTCGGCATTGAGCGTCGCCATCTGGCCCGCCAAGACGCTGAATACGGTGTTGGTCTTCAGCTGCACGATGTCCAACCTGCCCTTGTAGAGCCTGATGTAACCCGTGCCGCCCGGATTCATCATCACCTCGACGTCCGTACCGCGGAAGCACAGGCAATCCACGGGGGTGGTCACCTTCATCTCATAAGGCTGCGATGAGCGCACCTTGCCGGTGACGAACCTGAAGACGCCCTTGGTGATCTGCGCCGAGATCTTGCCCAGATTGGTGGCGGGATCATATACGAAGTCATCCAGCACCATGTCGGAGTCAGGCCCGATGGTGAACACGGTCTCGTCCAACAACAGGACCTGCAACCGTCCAGTGGAACCGGTGACGACGTGTTCGTTCAAGAAGATCGGCATGCCGGATGTGATGGGCACCTTGCGTCCGCTGGAAGTGAGCCGGTAAACCTCGCCCTGGACCGCGGCCGCGGCTCCGGTCCTCACCGCACCCACGGGGTTCGGCACCACGCTAGGCCCCGGCATCGGTGCGGGCGTCTCTTCCTGCGGGGCAGGTGCGGGGGTCTCATCTTGCGGCTTGGGTGTCGGCGTCTCTTCTTCAGGCTGCGGCTGTCCCGCGGGCCGGGTCTGTTGCGGTGCGGGAACCTGTTCCTCGGGCGCGGTCGGCGTCTGCTGCTGCGGCGCGGGGGCCTGTTCTCCCTCCGGCGCGGGCTGGGTGTAATCGCCGCCCTTCTGGGCGTAGAGCCGCCCGGCGGTGAAATGCGGCTTGCCCGACAAGCCGGACGAGGCGTCCTTGGCCAAGAGGGCCGAGCGCAGGTTGCCGCTAGCGTCCGACGGGGTGTTGCCGAGGCTGAAGCCGAGCGCGCTGCGCACCGCCACCAGGGCGCCCGTGGCACCCATCATGGCCCTGAGCCAGAACGCCGCCAGCATGCGCGAGCGGCGCGAGAGGGCGGACAGGGTCAGGGCGGATACGACCTGCGCATAGCGGGGCTCATCGGCCTGCGGCGCCGCCACCACCCGCCGGGTCCGCAAGTATTCCGCCTGCACCACCAGACAGGTGCCGGTGCTGCCCTGCAGACGCCGCAGCACGCCCACGAGGTCGCGCTGGTCGCGGTTGGACAGGCGCAAGGCGCCGTCCGTCGGGCGCAGTCCGCCCTGGGGGGCGGATCTCCCGCCGTGGATCAGGAAGCGGAAACGCCCGTTGGCGTCCGCCAGTGCGGCGTCGCCGTTGCGGGGCTCCAGGATCACGACGCCGGCGGGACCGTATTCCTCGCTGCCGTACTCCGTGCCCTCGCCGCTCGCGACGATCCCCGCCACCCAGTACTCGCCGTAGGGGATGTCGCCGAAGGGCAGCAGCGGATCGCGCCCCGGATTGCGGTGGTCGCGCGCCAGCGCATCGTCGGCGCGCCCGCAGACCTCGTAGGGACCCGCGATGCGCGTGCCTCCGGGCGTCTCGACTTCCAGCAAGCCCGCGTAATCGCGGTCCATCGGTAGCCTGACGAAGATCTTATGCATGTCGGCTACGCTCGTTTCGCGTTGGAGTGGGTGAGATCAAGGTGTGGACCAAGGCCCGGAAGGAACCGCGCGTAGCCGGGTGGGGATCCCCGAAGAGGTCCAGGTAGCGGCGCACCATGGCTTCCATGGAGAACCTGCGGACGGCGGTCTCGCGCGCGGTCTCGCCGCAGCGGCGACGCAGCTCCCGATCGGTCAGGAGCATGCGCACGCGCGAAGCCATCTCCTTGGGATCCTTGCCGCCCACCAGGAAACCGTTCTCCCCGTCTATGACCTGCTCGCCGGTGCCGCCGGCGGCGTTGGCCACCACGGGTATCCCTAAGGCCATCGCCTCCAGGGAGACGTTCGGGCAGCCGGGCGTGTCCGCGATCATCACCAGCACCCGGCACAGGCGCAGGTAAGGCGTGACCTCGTGATGGGGGCCGACGAAATGGATGTTGGCGACGTGCCGCGCGCGCAGCCGCTCCACGAGCGCCGGCCAGTAGTCCTCGTGGCGCGGGTCGACCCCGCCCACCACGATCAGGTTCGCGCCAGTCAGATGCCGGTTGAGCTCCGCCATCATGTCGATGAGGAACTCGAGCCGCTTGCCGGGCAGGATGCGGCAGGCGGTGCCGATGACGAGTTCCGAGTCCGCGCCGGGCGGCAAGGCACGGGGCACCTCCCCGGCCGCCGCCGGCAGCGGCACACCGTTGGGGATGACGGCGAGCCGGGGATCGCCGGCCGCGACGCCCGGCGGGATCCCGCCGGCGTATTTGGCCACGAAATGGTCCAGCCGCTCCCAATACTCGGCGGCGGTGAAGGCGATGCGGCGCTGGAATTCCCGGGCGCCGTCCATCTCCTGGAACAGGAAGGGGCCAGGGCTGACGTCGATGAGGCGCAGGCACTCCGGCGGGAACAGCTTGGCGAGCAGGAGCTTGATGCGCGGATCGACGTTCCAGAAGCAGACATTCCTGACCTTGAGCCGCTCGATCACGCTCAGGATGCGTTCGATCCGGCCGTGGTAGTCGCCGGCATCGCGCAGCGAAAGCACCGGCACACCCTTGCCTTGAAGCTGGTCCAGGTAACCCTGGCCGAAGACCGTATCCAGCACGCACAGCCAGGACTTGGACGGTTCGGGCATGTTGCAAAGCAGGTTGACGAGCGAGCGCTGCGCGCCGCCGATGTTCAGGTTGTCGGTGAGGAACAGCGTGCCGCGGCGCTCGGCCAGCGGCCCCATAAGGTCGCTGCGGCCGTAACGGCCCATCCAGCACCACAGCCGTGGGATGAGGTCGTGGTCCGGCGGCTTGGGGACGAGCACCCGCGATCTGGCGGAACACACCTGTTCGATGCCGGCCACGTAGGCGCCGATGTCCGCGGGGTCCTTCACCAGCACGGCGCGCTCCGGGAGCACTTCGCGGTTCCCGCCGACGTCGGCGGTCACGATGGGGCAACCCGCCTGGATCGCCTCCAGCAGGGACACGCTCAAGCCGTCGTGCACGCTGGTGTTGAGGAAGACGTCGAAGGCCGCGTAGTAGCGCTCGGCGTCGGCCACCGAGCCCGGGGTCAGGAGGTCTGCCACCACGTCCAGCTCCACCGCCAGGCGATGCGTCGCGGTGTAGGCCTGCCGCCCGTAGCCCCATTCATGGTCCCAGCCGCCGAGGATCATTAGCTTGGCCGGTTGCTGCTGTTTGAGTCGCGCCAGTGCGCGGATCGCGCGGGTGTAGGCGCGCTGGGCCTTGAAGGCTCCGACCATGCCGATGAGCAGCGTCCGGTCGGCGATCCCGTGGCGGTCGCGGATGAGCTTGCGGTTCTCCTGTTGCTCCTCCACCGTGAACCAGCGCTGCAGCTCGTGCCGGATCACCACGATGCGGCGCGAGCATCCCTCCTCCCGAAGCTGCCGCGCCACCTGATCGGAGACCGCGACCACGAACGGCACCTGCGGGACATTGAACGAAGCCGGCGCGTCCTGCCAGGATTCGCGGGTATTGTGGATCACGGGCACCGTCTTCACGCCCCGCGCCCAGAGGTGGCTGAGATCGTCGGCCTTGATCATGTGGGTGAACAAGAGCTGCTCCGGCGAGGCCAGCACCTCGGCGGCGACCGTGTGCAACCGGTCCTGGGGCTTCTGCGCATGCAGCGGATAGGCCCGGATGCTGCCCAGGTTCTCCAGGGGATAACCCGAGCGCGAGTCGAACAGCACGAACAGCTTGCCCGACGACTTGCGCCGCTGCAGCCCGGACACGGTCTCCAGCACGATACGCTCGGCGCCGCCGCGGGCCATGCTCGTGACCAGGACGTTGAGGTAGCTCGGCAGGAAGAACTGCGGCGTGCTGGGTTGCCGCGCCGCCGGCCGGTTCATGGGGGCCGTTAGGCGTGGCCAGGCAGGCGGGTGCGCCGCCTCCTTCGCCGGCGACAGGCCGTATTCCGCATACAAGCCCGCGAGCGCGCTGCCCGGCTTGGGGTTGTCCTTGTCGGGAACCACGTCGAACATGCGCCGGCCCTGGTAGACGCCGTCGTTCGCCTTGAGCGTGCGCCAGAATTCGTTGAGCCAGTGGATGGCGGCCCATTTCGCCGGCAGTGGCTCTTCTTCCATGGCGTAGGGGCGGATCGACTTCCAGCTGTCCTGGTTCCACACGTCGGCGCGGATGTAGCGGCTCAGGCGGTGCTTCTTCACCAGCTCCGAGAGCGCGCGGTTCGCCATCAGCCATTCGGTGTGCGGGTTGATCTCCGGCGACACCCGCTCGTACAGCTCCTTCATGAGGCGGCTTTTGGGCGGGCACTTCATGATGTTGCCCACCACGCCGATGCGGTGCGCCCGGAACACGTAGGGAGCGCGGAAATTCAGGGGTTTCAAGCAGGTGACGTCCATATCCACCCAGTAGCCGCCTTTCTCGTACAAGAGCTTGTAGCGGAACAGGTCTGAGAACGGCGAGACGCTGCCCTTGCCGACGCCCGTCTCCGGGTCCACTTCCGCTTTGCGGGTGATGCGGCTGCGGGGAAGGATCTCGTTGGCATCCTCCAGGATCACGCCCTCCGGCAGGGGCGTCTCGATGCGGTCATAGACCCAGAGGTGGAATTCGTGGCCGTGGTGCAGGAAGGACTTGAGGGTCAGTAGTTCCATCTTGGAGAGGGTCGAGCCGATCCACAGGCCGTGGACCACGCGGTTGTCCCGGGACAGCCCGCGCTTCGCCGAAGTTTTCTTCAGCGCCGCCGCGGATGCCTTGATTTCGCGCGCGGCCTTGCGCTCCGCCGCCTTCTCCTGCTTGAGCAGGAGTTCCACATCGTCCCAGTTCTTCCAGCCCTGCGTGCCCACGCCGCCGTTGATGAAGTGGATCAGCGAGGGCCGCGGCTTCTGCGGGGAAGCGTCGGACAGGGAGTAGCCGTCGTTCACGGACATCGCACCGGGCCTGGCGGACTTGCGCTTCGCCTGCGGGATGGACTGGTAGCGGTCGACGATGAAGTTGAACTCGCGCGGGAGGGTCGCGAGCTTCTGCAGCTTCAGTTTCCAGACCGTCGCCACCAGCGTGCCCTGGTCGCGGGTCTTCCAATAAGGGTCGTCAAAGGCCGCCAGCGTGTAACGGTGCCAGGTCTCCATGAACTCCGCGGCGTCCCGGTCGAAGGCGAACACCCCGCCGTTCCAGTGGTTCCAGTGCTTCTCGGTGATGCTGGCCCCGAACTTCTTCCGGATCGCGCGCGGCAGGTGCTCGCATTCCTCGCCTTTGCAGCCGCAGTTGACCGCATAGCGGCTGAAGCGGCTCAGGTTGCCGTGGTCCTGGGCGAACAGCACCGGCCGGGTGGGGAGGGCGAAGATGGCGTCCGCGTCGCGGTTGACGGCGATGACATCGCTGTCGAGGTAGCAGAACCGTCCGGGTAGGCCCGCCAGGGTCCGGTGCAGGGAGGTCTTCAGGAAGATGCTGGCCCGGTGGTTGTCGAAACCGCGGGGGACCTTGCAGTCGATGACCTGGTCGCAATCGAGCTTCTGTCGTGCACGGCTCTTGACGACGATGATGTCCGAGCGGGAGAAGTGCTTGAGGTACTTCAGGGCGACATTGAGGCGCGCCGCGTGGCGCTCGCCGCACACGACGAAGACGAAACTGTTCCTGCTAGAGCCGGTGTCCACGCAACTCCGCTCGCCGGGGGGCTTTGGATATGTTCTGTTCTATACCGGGATTCTTATTATGTCTAATACATGTATTATCCTAGCAGAATACGCACGGGCCTCCAGGCGGATTTTTTTACGACGGATCCAAGGCCGCGGGGCCGGAAACCTCAAAAATTTCATATGCAAAGCACTGTTCTCATCACCGGAGGGGCTGGCTACATCGGGGCCCACGCCTGCGTGGAGCTGGCCGCCACGGGGCATGAGGTGGTCCTTTTGGACAATCTCAGCAATAGCCGGCGCTCGGTCATCCCCCGGCTGGAGAGGCTCTGCGGCCGGTCCCTCCCCTTTCACGAGGGCGATATCCGCGACCGGGCGTTCCTGCGCCGGCTGTTCGCCGCGCACCGCATCCACGCCGTCATGCACTTCGCGGGGCTCAAGTCCGTCGAAGAATCCGCCCGGGACCCGGTGCTCTATTACGAGAACAACGTCAGCGGCACGCTCACGCTGCTCCAGGTCATGGAGGAATTCGCCGTCCGGCGCATCATCTTCAGTTCGTCGGCGACCGTGTATGGGGAGACGGCGGAACTGCCGCTCGTCGAGGAGAGCGCGCTCAACCCGGTGAGCCCCTACGGACACACCAAGCTGGTGACGGAGTTGATCATCTCGGACCTGCTGCGTTCGACGCCGGGATGGAAAGCGGTGTTGCTGCGTTACTTCAACGCGGTCAGCTCCCACGAGAGCG
>DATGHI010000168.1:0-4410 GCA_035308065.1 Gammaproteobacteria bacterium
AAAGAACCGCCCGCCGCCGCCGACCTTGAAACCCGCGGCTCCGGCCCTCATCTAACAGGGGCCACCACCGGAGCCCCCATGTCAGAATCCCTGCACATCGCTTGTACCGCCTGCGGCACCGGCAATCGCGTACCCGCCGAACGACTGGACCAGCACCCCAAGTGCGGCAAGTGTGGCGCGGAGCTGTTCTCGGCCCATCCCGCGCAGGTGACCGACGCGAACTTCGCCGCCATCGTCGGTGGCACCGACCTGCCGGTGGTGGTGGACTGCTGGGCGTCCTGGTGCGGCCCTTGCCAGCGTTTCGCACCGGTGTTCGAAGAGGCGGCGCGGACTCTGGAACCTAAGGTGCGCCTGGCGAAGCTCGATACCGACGCGAATCCGGAAACTTCAGCGCGACTGGGCATCCGCAGCATCCCCACGCTGATCGTGTTCAAGAACGGGAAAGAAACGGGGCGCCTCTCCGGCGCCATGCCGCTGGGACAGTTCGTCGAGTGGGTGAAACAGAACTCCTGAGCTGATGCCAGCTCAAGGCTTGCCGTAGCCTGGGCCGAGAAGCACCTGGCCGGGAAGCGCCCCGGTCATCTTGCCGCCGTCGATCACCGCCACGCCGTTCACCAGCACGTATTCCATGCCGACGGAGAAACGGTTGGGATCGTCGTAGGTGGCCACGTCGTGGATGGTGTCCGGATCGAACACCACCACGTCCGCCCACATGCCCGGCTTCAGCGTGCCCCGGTCCTTGAGGTGTTCCTTCCCGGCAGGCAAGGACGTGAACTTGCGGATGGCGTCGGGGAGTGAGAGCTTGTGCTCCTCGCGCACGTACTTTGCCAGGATGCGCGGGAAGGTGCCGTAAGCCCGCGGATGCGGGTGCTCGGTGCCGAGAAGCCCCTCGGGCGAGGCCGCGGAGGCATCGTTATCGATGGACACCCAGGGCTGCTGCAGGATCAGCTCCACGTCCGGCTCCGCCATGCCGAACACCGCCACCTCGGTGCTGGCCTTGTCCTTGATGAGGAAGTCGCAGATGGCGTCGATGGGGTCCTCGTGCCAGGCCGTGGCGATGTCGCTGATGCGCATGCCCTCGTAGCTGACGAGCTTGGGGTCGCTGGTGGCGGTGATGAGAATATCTTCGGGGCCGTTGATGGCGAGCCACTCGTCGTCCCACTTGTCGGTGGGCGTCAGCATGTCCTTACGGATCTTGGCGCGGGTCGCCGGATCCTTGAGCCGATCGATCAGCTTGTCGTTTCCGCCGTCATGGGCCCAGGGCGGGATGAAGGCGGCCAGGCCGTTCTCCCAGGCGGTGTAAGCATAGGTGTCGGCCGTCACATCCAGGCCCTGGGCGCGCGCCTGGGCGATGCGCTGGATCACCTGATCCGCCTTGCCCCAGTTCTGCTTGCCCGCGGCCTTGAGATGGAAGATCTCCACCGGGATGTGGGCCTCGCGGCCGATACGGAAGGTCTCGTCCAGGGCCGCCATCTCAGCGTTGCTCTCGCTGCGCATGTGGGTGGCGTAGATGCCGCCGTATTGAGCGGCGGTCTGAGCGAGGGCGATGAGTTCGTCGGTCTTGGCATAGGGCGCCGGCGGGTATTGCAGCGCCGTGGACACCCCCAGGGCACCCGCGCGCATGGCATCCGCCACCAGGGCCTGCATCTTCTTGAGTTGCTCCGGCGTCGGCGCCACGTCACCGTAGCCCAGCACCATCTCCCGCACCGAGGCGGCGCCCACGTAGGTGCCGAGGTTGATGCCCGCGCCCTGTTTGCGCAGCCGCGCGAAATACTCGGGGAAGGTGCGCCAATCCACCTTCAGCTGGTAATGGTCGTAACCCGGCTGGTTCTCCTTGATCATCTCGTCGTCCATGGGCGCCACCGACTCGCCCTCGCCGGTGATCTCGGTGGTGATGCCCTGGAATATCTTCGACGGCGCCCGCGGGTCCACAAGCAAGGTCAGCTCCGACTGGCCCAGCATGTCGATGAAGCCTGGCGCCACCACCCTCCCGTGGGCGTCGATGACGCGCTTCGCTTGTGCGTCCTTCAGCTTGCCGATGGCGGCGATGTGGCCGTCCTTGATGGCGAGGTCCGCCGCGTAGGCGGGCGAGCCGGTGCCGTCGATGATCTGGCCGTTCTTGATGATGAGATCGTAGGTGGGATCGGCGGCTGAAGCGGCGGATGCCAGGAACAGCATGGATGCAGCGAGGGAAGCGAGGATCATGCGCAGGGACATGGGCGGCTCCCGGTGGTGGTTGGGACGATTCTAGCCCGTCGGGGCGGGCTCAGGTCTTGGGCTTGTTACCGAAAAGCTTGTCCAGCTCGGCGCGCTTGGGATCCGCCGCCGTGTCGGGCTTGCCGACGCCGAACAGCGCCTCCAGTTGGTTGCGCGCCGCCTGGGCCGGAGCCCAGTCCCGGACAGTGTGGGCACCGGGGCGGGGCTGGAAGAACTCGCAGAAGTTCGCCCGCTGCTTCTCCTGCACGTGTTCCGCCCGGTCCTCGCGGCAACCCTGGCGCAGCTTCGGGTCGTGGAATTCACACAGGCGGCAGACGTAGAGCTCGGCGCCGCACTTCAGGCACACCGAGAGGCGCGACAAGGGCATGGGCACGCCCTCGAGGGCCGCGCCGCATTTCCAGCATTCGAGATCACTGGAAGTCATCTAAAAAGCGTCACGAGCGCAGCAGCTTTTAGGCCCAGGCGGCGTTGGAGTCCGTGGGCGAATGGAAATAGTCGCTCTCCTCCGCGGAGAGTTTCACGGCCTTGGCCAGTTCCGCCTGCCGCAGCGCAGACGTTGACACCGGCGCGCAATCCTCGCACATGGGGTCTTCGCAGGGCTGGCGCGAATACAGCCAGTAATGCACCGCCCCGGCGAGGATGCCGTCGGCCACGTCCCAGACATCCAGGTCGGGGTTCTCGTCGGCGATGCGGTTGGCGAGCTCCACCACCTGGCGGGCGGCCTCGTCGAAGGGGGAAAGCTCGGAAGTCTCGAGATCCATGGCACGGTACCGGTTGGACAGGGGGCGGGAGAGGGATTCTAGCAGACCGGCCGCCGCGGCTTCGGACGTCCCGCGCAAGCCTGGGCCCGGGAATGATACGATTCGCCTCCCGGCAACCTCCTATATAGATGCAGGCAGTCATGGCGGACGAACGCGACGAACTGAAACTCGAATTGGACGCGGACAACCTCTACCAGGAGGAGATCTTCACCGACCAGAAGATCGGCACCATCCGCAGGCTCACGCCGGTGAAGCGCGACGGCTCCGCCGACGGCGGCCGCCCCGTGCTGTTCGTCGGTGAGACCAGCCTCATGACGCCGGCCGGCACCTTGCCCATCCACTTCCGGCTCGAGGCGGCCGACCTCGCGTCCGCGGTGCAGCAATTCTCCGCCACCGCCAACAAGGCCATCCAGGAGACGATGGAGCAGCTGCGCGAACTGCGCCGCCAGGCGGCCTCCTCCATCGTCGTTCCGGATATGGGCAAGGGCGGCATGGGCGGATTGGGCGGCGGCGGCAAGATCCAGATCCCCTGAGCGCCGCAGCCGCGCCTTCCATCTGAAACGGCACCCCGAGGAGTGACCCGCATGAACCTCGCTTACCTCGCGATCCTCGCGATGATCCTGGAGTACGCCTTCTTCGGATACATGGTGGGCGTGGTCCGAGGGCGCTACAAGCTCGCCGCGCCGGCCATCAGCGGGCACGCCGACTTCGAGCGCTACTACCGGGTGCAGATGAACACCCTGGAGCAGCTCATCATGGTGATCCCCTGCACCTTCATCTTCGCCGCCACCTGGAACCCGCTATGGGCCGCGTTGCTGGGCTTCGGTTTCGTGCTCACACGT
The DNA here is from genome assembly GCA_035308065.1 of Gammaproteobacteria bacterium. Taxonomy (GTDB): domain Bacteria; phylum Pseudomonadota; class Gammaproteobacteria; order Natronospirales; family REEB76; genus DASUBN01. The sequence continues at coordinate 3,821 of DATGHI010000168.1, forward strand.
ATCCACTACGCCTGGGGCTACTACCGGAGCGCCGCGGGCCGGCACTGGGGCTTCGTCTGGGGCTCGGTATTCACCGTGCTGCTCGGCCTGGGCGCCGGCATCGGCGTGGTCAAGGGCTTGATCTGGGGCTAACGCCGCGGCGGCAGGATGCGGGTGCTGGTCTCCAGCCACCAAGTAGCCATCTTGCGCTGCAGCGGTTCCAGCGCCATGGCGAACGCCGTCTGGCCGGCGCGGTTTGGCGTGTCGGGGCGCGCGCCGGCGCGGATCAGGAACTCCACCACTTCCGTATGACTGCGCGCTGCCGCGAGGTGCAGCGGCGTGTTGCCGTTCACGTCTTGCAGATCGAGGCGCGCGCGGTAGGTGAGGCACAGCTTCAACATCGGCATGGAGCCGTTCTGCGCTGCCTCGTGCAGCGCAGCGCGCCGCGAGCGATTGAGGTGGTTCACGTCCGCGCCAAGCTCCACCAGCACCCGCGCTAGCGGCTCGCGCCCCTTGCGCACGGCGAGCATGAACGGCGTGTCGCCGTCGTGGTTGAGCGAATCCACCGGCACGCCGCTCGCCACCATGGCGCGGGTGCCTGCGACACTGGA
>DATGHI010000169.1:0-7750 GCA_035308065.1 Gammaproteobacteria bacterium
TCCTGATGGGCGTGGTGGTGAACAACGGCATCGTGATGATCGACCACATCAACCAGCTGCGGCGCGAAGGCACGTCGCGCTATTCGGCGGTGGTGCAGGGCGCCACGCACCGCCTGCGGCCGATCCTCATGACCATGTCCACCACCATCCTCGGCCTGGTGCCGCTGGCCATCGGCAACACCACCATCGGCGGCGATGGGCCGCCCTATTTCCCGATGGCGCGGGCCATCATCGGCGGCCTGGCGTTCTCGACGCTCATCAGCCTGCTGGTGCTGCCCACCATCTACGTGCTGCTGGACGATCTCGGCATGTGGTCGGCGCGGGTGTTCGCACGGCGGCAACCGACGCAAGCGGACACGGTGCGGGAGAATGCTTGACCGATAAAGATAATGAGGCATCATCACCGCTAGGTGATCGCAGATTCAGTTACACGTCACAAACAGGGGAATTGAAGATGACAAGTGCATCGATCTTCAGAATTTTCGCGCTTTCCTTGGCTCTGTCGGGCCCCGTCCACGCCGGCATCGTGCCCGACGAGGCAGTGAAGGACGCAGAAGGCGGCTATTTCCACAAGGCGCTCGCCATCGTCGCGCCGTTGGCCAAGGACCATCCCCAGGACGCAGAAGTCCAATACCGTTACGGCCAGGCCCTCTCCGGCATCGGCAAAGCCGATGACGCCATCGCCGTGCTCAAGGCTGCGGTCTCCCTGGACCCCAAGAACGGTGCATATCACCGCGCGTTGGGCGAGGCTTACGGCGCCAAGGCGCAGCAGGGATTCGAAGACGGGTCCACCGGCATGTTCGGCGCGATGGGCCTCATGAAATCGGCACGGCTGGAATTCGAGTCAGCCACGGAGCTTGCCCCCGCCGACGTGGATGCCCACGTGGACCTCGCCATGTACTACATCGTCGTGCCGGGCCTGCTTGGCGGCAGCTATTCCAAAGCGCACGCGGAAGAGGACATCATCGACAAGCTGGACCCCATCCAGGGTCTACAAATACGCGCCAACGAGGCGGGCAACAAGGACGACGTCGCCACCGGGGTGGCGCTGCTGAAGCAGGCCATCGCCCAGGACAAGACCAGCGGCAGTCTCATCGCCTTGGGCCTCCTGTACGCCGGCGCCAAGCAATACGACGACGCTCTGCATGCCTTCCACGACGCGCAGGCGAAGGACCCCAAGGCCTATATGGCCTGGTACCAGATCGGCAAGATCGCGGGCCTCGCCAAGAAGAACTACGACGAGGGCATCGAAGCCCTGAAGCACTACATCGCCATCGGCGATGTAGTGCCGGACACCCTGCCGTCCATCGCGTTTGCTCATTTCCGCCTGGGCAACATCTATGCAGCCCAGGGCCACACCGACCAAGCGAGCACGGAATACCGGACGGCGAGCGATCTCAACACCGATAACGATCCGGATCTCGCCGCAAAGCTCAAGGATGCCGAGGCCCGACTAAAATAAGTTTTGGGATTCCAGGCGCCGTCGATGATGGTTCGATGGGGAACAGAATAAGGAGAGAAACCATGACCCCTACCAGCAAGAACGCACGGATCGTGGGTTTCCTCTATCTGCTGCTCGTGTTCTGCGGGCCCCTGCGCCTGCTCTACATCCCCAACAAGCTGTTCGTGAGCGGGGACGCGGCCGCCACGGGCGCCAACATAGCCGCCCACCAGACGCTCTTCCAACTCGGCATCTTCGCGGACGTCTACGGCGGCGTGGTGCTCGTATTCCTGGCGCTGGCTTTCTACCGCCTCTTCAAGGACGTGGACTGGTACCAAGCCGTGCTGCTGGTGATCACGGGCGGCATCCTGCCTTCTGCCATCTACTTCCTCAATACCGTCAACGACGCGGCGGCGCTGCTGCTGGTGCGCGGCGCCGATTACCTGAACGTGTTCAGCGAAGCCCAGCGCTACGCCCTGGCCTACTTCTTCACCCGCCTGCATTTCCAGGCGGTCATCGCCGCCGAGGTCCTGTGGGGGCTGTGGCTGTTCCCCATGGCGTTCCTGATCCTGAAGTCCCGCTGGTTCCCCCGTTTCCTGGGGTACTGGCTCATCCTCAACGGCGTCTGCTATCTCCTGCTGAGCTACCTCGGGATGTTCTCGCCGGAATACCTGGACAGCGTATCCAACTACACCTTCCCGGTGCAGTTCGGCGAAGTCGCGTTCGTCTTGTGGCTGCTGATCTTCGGCGCGAAGGAGCGGACGGCGGCTGCCGTCGCTGCCTGAGTGCGGTTCGTCCAGTGATCGGTCAGTCGCCGGTGCCGATGACCTTGACTGCGGGTGCCTGCTCAGTCTTTTCTTCCGGCGGCTTGAGCAAGAGCGTCTGGATGTCCCAGTAGTTCAGCGCGAGGACGTTCACCGGGATCGCGTTGAGCTGGGTGTTGATCGCCGCCGAGTCGGGCGCGGACGGAAGCACGTAGCCGAGGGATGACTCCTCGGGGATGCTGTCGGCGTCCGAAGCGTAGCTCAATTTATCGCGGAGATACTCGCTGCGGTGCTTGAGCTTCTCCGCCCGCAGCGTATCGTTCTTGAGCTTCACCACCACTTCCCAGATCTTCACGCCCATGGCCAGGCAATCGTTGGCAAGACCGAAGTAGGTATCCGATACCGGCTTGGTGCCGGCGCTGCGTGCCATCTCGGCGACGTTGTGTTCCGTGAAGTGCAAGTATAAATATTGGGTCAGTGCCAGCAGAGCGACGTTGATGGCGCGGCGGGCGGGGATGCCGATGCCGAGATAGGGTGGGATCGGCGCCTTACGGGTCTGCTCGAGCTTCGCGATCAGCTCCAGCTTGCGCTTGTCGATGGCCGACAGCTTGACCATGGCGTCCTCCACCTCCTGCATCAGCTGTTCGCGCTTCTTCTTGTGCCAGAAACGCTTGAGCTTCTCCACCTGCTGCTCCATCTCCGCGATCCCGGAAGCCGTGGATTGCCGGTCGCCGTCCAGGATCTCCAGCAGGCGCTGCAGGTCCTGGACCTGGGTCGCGCGCTGCTGCTCGTAGGCTTCGGTGAAACGCTTGCGCTCAGCTTCATCCTGGCGACCGGAGAGCTCCTCGGCCATGGAACGGATCATGTTCCGGCAGGTGTCCCAGATGGCGCGCAGGCGGTAGTAGAGGATGGCGTTCTGTCCCTTCTCCGGATCGGTGAGCAGCTTCTCGAGGCTGGCGAGCTGGCGCTGCAGTTCCTCGTGACGCTTGCGCAGGTCCTCCACGTCGGCACGCAGCACCGTACGCTCCGCATCCGCTTCCTCGAGCTTGCGCTTCAGCGCGTTGCGTTCCTGGAATATCTCCACCAGCGAATGGGGAGACACTCCGACGGGCGCGGGTTCGTTCAGGGTGGGTTCGGTTTTCTTCATGCGCTCGCCCCGGCGACTCCTGTTGTAGGGGTCAGCGCGGGTTCCGTGGGGGCTGACGGCGCATCATCTTGCCACAAACGGGCCAGAGATTGCCGGGCGATTAAGTCGACTGTTAAGCGGGTCGGTCGAGTTGGTGCGGGAAGACATGGCGGTTGTCCAGGCAGAACTCCAGCCACTTATTTAGCAGGATGTTGAGGGTCCAGCGATGTTCCATCTCGGAGCGCGCCGGACGCCACACGCCCCTCAAGGCCTCGTGGCGCGGAGAATCGGCGCAGCTCACCGCTTCCGCCAGGCGCGCGTCGTGGTAGATGCGCAGCTTGAGATCAGGATCGGGAGTGCGCTGGCCGCCTTCCTCGAACCAGTATGTCAGTTGCATCACGGTGGTGTAGCGGCAGCGCTCCCCCACCGTGAGATAGAGACACAAGTCACGGGGGCTCGCCGAGACGGCGCTCTCCGGTACGCGCCGCAGGTTGCCGAGCAGCTGCTTAAGACGCACGTAGTTGCTCTCGTAAAGCGTCATCAACCCCGCGAAACTGCGGGGCCGCACCAGTCGTACGCGTTGTTCGATGGTTTCGACGAACATGCGAAGGACTATATCATAGGGCCCGGCGGCCACAGGCTTGGCAAACCGGCGCGCCGGAGGCATGATGTCCGTTCCCGTCCAGACCACGACTCCCTTCGACGACCAGCGCCCCGGCACCGCAGGCTTGCGCAAGCCCGTGGCGCGTTTCCGCGAGCCCCACTACCTCGAAAACTTCATCCAGTCGGTGTTCGATTGCCGGCCCGGCCTCAAGGGCGGGCTGCTGGTGATCGGCGGCGATGGCCGCTATTACAACCGCGAGGCGATCGCCGTGCTGCTTCGCATGGCGGCCGCCAACGGCGTGAAGAAGTGCGTGGTGGGTAGGGGCGGCCTGTTGTCGACGCCTGCCGCCGCCCTGCTCATCCCGGCACTGCGCGCGGCCGGCGGCTTCATCCTCACCGCCAGCCATAATCCCGGCGGGCCGCAGGGGGACTTCGGGATCAAGTTCAATGTCGAGAACGGCGGTCAGGCGTCCGAGAACCTCACGGAAGCCATCTATGCGCGCAGCCGCGTCATCGATCGTTACCACATGCTGCCGGATGCACAGCAGACTGACCTGGAGAAGACCGGTGCCCAGCAGGTCGGCGACATGGTGGTGGAGATCGTGGACCCGGTAGCGCATTACGCCCGGGTGATGGAGGGCCTCTTCGATTTCGACCGGATGCGCACGCTGCTGATGGGCGGCGGGTTCCACATGCGCTACGACGCGCTCAACGCCGTCACCGGACCTTACGCGAGGGAGATATTGGAACGCCGCCTCGGCGCGCCCGCGGGCAGCGTGCTGCACGCGGAGCCGCTCCCGGATTTCGGCGGCGTCCATCCGGACCCCAATCCCCATGACGCGCGCGATTTCGTGCAGCTGTTCGAGAGCACGAACCCGCCGGACTTCGGTGCCGCCTCCGACGGCGACGGCGACCGCAACATGATCCTGGGCCCGGGGCTCATGGTCTCGCCCGGTGACAGTCTGGCGGTGCTGGCCGCCAACGCGCGGCTCGTGCCGGGTTACCGCGACGGGCTCGCGGGCCTCGCCCGTTCCATGCCCACGAGCCACGCGCCGGATCGGGTGGCGGCGAAGCTCGGCATCCCCTGCTACGAGACGCCCACGGGCTGGCGCTTCTTCTGCAATCTGCTGGACGCAGACAAGGTCACGCTCTGCGGCGAGGAGAGCTTCGGCACCAGCAGCCACCACGCGCGCGAGAAAGACGGCCTGTGGGCGGTGCTTTTCTGGCTCGACCTCCTGGCGGCGCGGCGCGAACCCCTGCCCGCCATCCTCAAGGCCCATTGGGCGGAGTACGGACGCGACTACTTCATCCGCGAGGATTACCACATCCCCGACGGCGCCCAAGCGGCACGGGTGTTGCGCGAGCTGGAGACGGCGCTGCCGAAGCTCGCCGGCACGTCGGTGCGCGGGATGAGCATCTCTGCCGCCGACAGCTTCACCTATACCGATCCGGTGGACGGCAGCGTGAGTCGCAACCAGGGCCTGAGGTTATTCACTTCAGACGGCGGGCGCATGGTGTTCCGCCTCTCGGGCACCGGCACCCGTGGCGCGACCCTCCGGATGTATCTGGAGCGCCATGAAGCGGACGTAGTGAAACAGGGGCAGACCGCCGCCGCAGCGCTGGCAACCCTTTCAGCCGCGGCCCGGACCCTCGCGAGACTGGAAGAACTCACGGGCCTGACAGAGCCCAGCCAGACTACCTGAACTCAGAAGCGGCGTTTCAGCCCGGATTGGTGAAGAATCGTCGTGGAGATCTCTTCTATAGAGGGATGCGTGGTGTTGATGAACGGGATGCCCGCGTTCCGGAACAGGTTCTCCGCCTTCTGCACCTCATAGTTCACTTGGTCCGGCGATGAATAGCGGCTGTCGGGACGGCGTTCCTGGCGGATCTGCTGCAAGCGCGTGGGATTGATGGTGAGCCCATAGAGCTTGGCTCTGTGGGGCAGCAAGGCATCCGGCAGCCTGCCCCGATCCATGTCGTCTTCGGTCAGGGGATAGTTGGCGGCGGAGATGCCGTATTGCAGCGCCAGGTACAGGCAGGTGGGGGTCTTGCCGGAGCGGGACACCCCCACGAGCACCACGTCCGCCTCCGGGTAATGACGCGTGGTCACGCCGTCGTCGTTGGCGAGAGCGAAGTTCACCGCTTCGATGCGAGTGAGATAGGCGGCGTCGTCGGCGTTGGCGTGGGCCTTACCCTCGGTGTGAGAGGACTTCATGCCTAGCTCCCGCTCCAAGGGGCCGATGAAAGTGTCGAAGAAATCCAGGCACAGGGCCTCGCTGTCGTGGAAGGCCCCACGCAGCCCGTCCTGCACCAGGGTGCTGAAGACGATGGGCTTGGCGCCGTCCTCTTTGGCCGCGGCGTTGATGCGCGCCACCGCTTCCCGCACTTTCTCCGGGCTGTCGATGAACGGCAGGGTGACCTGGGTGACCCCGCCGCCGTCGAACTGGCTCATCAAGCTGCGGCCGAGAGCCTCGGCGGTGATGCCGGTGCGATCCGAGACGAAGAACACGGTGCGCCGTTTTGCCATGGGAGTCGGGTCATCCTGCCGTGGGTGATCGAGGGAGCGCATGGAGCCCGCGCGCCTGCTGCCAGTATAATAGTGCAATCCGACCGGGGGAAAATCGTGGACTCGCGCTACGTCATCAGCTTCGAAAAACTCGGCATGGGCGATGTGGACAAGGTGGGCGGCAAGAACGCCTCCCTGGGGGAGATGATCAGCCATCTCACCCGGCTTGGGGTATCGGTGCCCGGCGGCTTCGCCACTACCGCCGGCGCCTACCGGGAATTCCTGGCGCATGCGGGCCTGGCGGAGCGGGTCAACCGCGAACTCGCCAAGCTCGATGTCAACGACGTCACCGCCCTGGTGGAGACCGGCGCGCGCATCCGTGCATGGATGAAGGAGACACCCTTTCCGCCCGCCCTGGAACAGTCCATCCGCGAGGGCTATGCCGCCCTCGTCGGCCAGTCCGGCAAGGACGTCTCGGTAGCGGTGCGCTCCTCCGCCACCGCCGAGGACCTGCCCGACGCCTCCTTCGCCGGTCAGCAGGAGACCTACCTCAACATCCGCGGCGCCGACGAAGTGGTGAAGGCGGTCAAGCTGGTGTTCGCGTCGCTGTTCAACGATCGTGCCATCTCCTACCGCGTGCACCACGGCTTCGAGCACGCCGAGGTGGCGCTGTCGGCGGGCATCCAGCGCATGGCGCGCAGCGACCTCGGTGCCAGCGGCGTGATGTTCACCCTCGACACCGAATCCGGCTTCGATAAGGTGGTGTTCATCACCGCCTCCTACGGCCTGGGGGAGACCGTGGTGCAGGGCGCGGTCAATCCGGACGAGTTCTTCGTCTACAAGCCCACGCTCTCACAGGGAAAGTCCCCCATCGTGCGCCGCAACCTGGGCAGCAAGGCCATCATGATGATCTACGGCGAAGGCGGCGGTAAGGCCGTCAAGACCATCGACGTGCACGCCGAGGCCCGCGCACGTTTCTGCATCACCGATGCCGACGTGATCGAGCTAGCCAAACAAGCGGTGGTGATCGAGAAGCACTACGGCCGGCCCATGGACATCGAATGGGCCAAGGACGGGCACGACGGCAAGATCTACATCCTGCAAGCGCGCCCCGAGACGGTGAAGAGCCGTCGCAGCCAGAACATCGAGCGCTACGAGCTCAAGGGCCGCGGCCCGGTGCTGGCGGAAGGGCGCAGCATCGGCCAGAAGATCGGCGCCGGCCCCGCGCGGGTCATGAAGGACCTGCATGAGATGGCGCGGGTCCAGCCGGGCGACGTGCTGGTGACCGATATGACCGATCCCGACTGGGA
>DATGHI010000170.1:0-2933 GCA_035308065.1 Gammaproteobacteria bacterium
AGTGCGGCACGGCAATCCGTGGCCCTTGCATGGAAGGGATCGAGATGCGCGTGTCGCTGGAAAGCCAGCCGATAGGTCAGGTATTCGGTCACACCCTGGAGGCCCGGTACCAGCGCTGCCACCAGCTCCGCCGTCTCCTGCATCAGCCGGTGATGATCGAACCCCAGCCTGTACCACTCCAGCAGGCTGAACTCCGGGTTGTGCAGACGTCCCGCCTCGCCGCGGCGGAACACCTTGGCGAGCTGCCAGATGTCGCCGCTGCCGGCGGCGAGCAGACGCTTCATGGGGAACTCGGGAGAGGTATGTAGATAGAGCGCGTCACCTTGGCCCGCATACACCCGGAAACTCTGGATGTGGTAGTCGGTGGCGCCGGCCCGGGACAGGCCCGGCGTGTCCACTTCCAGCACATTGCGCGCGGCGAAGAACTGCCGGAGCTTTGCCAGCAGTTCCGCGCGGAGTTTGAGATTTTCTAATGAGGCTGTGGGTTGCCAGTCACTCATTTGAGTACCTACCGGCTCCCTAAGCACCACGTCGAGAGGTTACTTGGCGCGGGCGACGTATTCCGCCGAACGCGTGTCGACCTTGATGAGCTCGCCCTCGTTTATGAACAACGGCACGCGCACGGTGGCGCCAGTCTCGAGTTTGGCGGGCTTGTTGCCGCCGGTGACGGTGTCGCCGCGCACGCCCGGATCGGTCTCGGTGACCTTGAGAATGGCGAAGATGGGCGCGGTCACCGCCAGCGGCTTGCCGTCCCAGAGCATGATCTTGCACAGTTCCTCGCCTTTCAGCCAGTTCTTGGCGTCACCCATGGCGACAGCGTCGGCGGCGAGCTGCTCGTAGTTTTCCGGGTTCATGAAGTGCCAGATCTGGCCGTCGCTGTAGAGGTACTGCACGTCCAGCTCGGCGATGTCGGCTGCTTCCACCGTGTCGCCGGACTTCATGTTGCGGTCCAGCACCTTGCCGGTCTTGAGGTTGCGGATCTTCACCCGGTTGAAGGCCTGGCCCTTGCCCGGTTTCACGAACTCGTTCTCTAGGATGGTGTAGGGATCGCCGTCCATCATTATCTTGAGGCCGGCCTTGAATTCGTTGGTACTGTAGCTGCTCATGGAAATATCCCGATATGCGCCAGGTGTTAAAATATGCCGGGGCCGGAGCCCCAAAAAGCGCGTCATCATACCCTACCGCCCGTCTCCGGGCAGCCCCGACAAGCAGCATGACCACCCGTTGGCAGACCGAGATGGCGGAAGCGGTACGCGAGCCCGGCGAACTGTTGTCACTGCTGGAACTGGACGCGCGCTGGCTCGAGCCCGCCCGCCGGGCCGCCGCGGTTTTCCCTTTGCGGGTGCCCCGCCCCTTCCTGGCCCGCATCCGGAAGGGCGATCCGAAGGACCCCCTGCTCCGCCAGATCCTGCCGCTGGAGGAGGAACTCCGGGACGTGCCGGGTTACGGCCGCGATCCGGTGGGCGACCTGCCGAGCCGCGGCGCGCGGGGATTGCTGCACAAGTACCAGGGCCGGGTGCTGCTCATCACCACAGGTGCCTGCGGCGTGCACTGCCGCTATTGCTTCCGCCGCCATTTCCCCTACGCCGAGGAGAGCGCGCGGACGGAGGACTGGCGCGAGGCCCTAGATTACCTGCGTGCCGACTCGAGCGTGAACGAAGTGATCCTGAGCGGCGGCGACCCCCTCACCTTGAGCGACGCCCGCCTCTCGGCCCTGGCCCGCGCCCTGGAGGAGATCCCTCATATAAAGAGGTTGCGCATCCACACCCGCCAGCCGGTGGTGCTGCCCTCGCGGGTGGACGATGCCCTGCTGGACTGGCTCAGCGCCTGCACGCTGCAGAAGGTGGTGGTGCTGCACGTGAACCACGCCCGGGAGATGGACTCCGCGGTCCGCGAGGCCTGTGCGCGGCTGAAAAGCACCGGCGCCTTGCTGCTGAATCAGTCCGTCCTGCTGCGCCATGTGAACGACTCGGCGGCAACCCTCGCGGAACTGTCCGAGGCCCTGTCCGCCGCCCAGGTGCTGCCCTACTACCTCAACCTGCTGGACCCGGTGGCCGGTGCCGCGCACTTCGACGTCCCCGAGGCGGAAGCGCTCAAGATCGTCGAGGAACTGCGCGCGCGCCTTCCAGGCTATCTGGTGCCAAGGTTGGTGCGGGAAGTGCCCGGGGCGCCCTCGAAGATACCCATCCACCCTGCTGCCGGATAAGCGTCACAAGCCAACTCAGCCGCCCGCTCACTGGAAAAAGCGCCGGGGATGGGATAAAAGTATCCGTCCAGAATCAGCGAGTTACTGCGGCCCTTTGAGGAGCCCTCTTGTCGCCACGCAGCGTCCTGCCTGTCCTCGTCGTCGCACCCTCGGAGAACGACGCGGAAACCCTAAACAGCACGCTGCGTAACGCGGGCCATGCCGTCCGACCCATTTGGGTGGCGAGCATCGACGCGGCCCAGAAGAGCCTCAAGCAACAGAAGCCCGACCTCATCCTGTGCTCCACCAGCGTGCCGGCCGCCCCGTTCAACGAAGTGGTGAGGCTGCGCGACATGACCCTGCCCAACGTGCCGATCATCGCCATCGGCAAGAGTCTCACGCCGCGCATCATCGCCGAGATCATCAACACCGGCGCCCGCGACCTCGTCTCCATGGACCAAGTGGAGCATCTGCAGGCGGTGGTGTCGCGTGAGCTGGAAGTGCTGCACCTCGCCCGGGACTTCGAGCACACCAGCATCAAGCTGCATAGCTACGAGGAACGCATCAACCTGGTGGTGAAGGAGTCCAAGGACGCCATCACCTACGTGCACGACGGCATCATCCTCTCCGCCAACCCGGCGTTCCTGGAGCTGTTCGGCCACAAGGAGAGCGCCGACATCGAAGGCATGCCGATCCTGGAGCTCTTCGAGAGCAGCTCGCAAATCGCCCTGAAGGAGGCGCTGCGGCT
>DATGHI010000171.1:0-3656 GCA_035308065.1 Gammaproteobacteria bacterium
CAACACCAACCCCATGAGACACTCACGGTTCTCCAAATAGCCTTCCAACAGCGCCGCCCAGCGGGCGCGCTCCGCCTGGGGCACCTTTGCATAGCCGTAACCCGGGAGATCCACGAAGCGCATTCCGGGAACCACCTCGAAGAGGTTGAGAAGACGGGTGCGCCCGGGGGTCTTGCTGACCCGTGCCAGCCCCGAGACACCGGTGACGGCGTTGAGGGCGCTGGATTTCCCCGCGTTGGAACGGCCGGCGAAAGCCGCTTCCCTGCCCGTGTCTGGCGGCAAGCCGTCCAAGGCTGCAGCGCTAGTGAGGAAGCACGCGTGGCGGAAGTCCAGGCGCATGGCGGGCCTTCGGTGGAGGGGGTATCTGACCTTAGTGTAAAATCCAAACCCTCTCCGGCGGGGCACCGGAACCCGGTTTTTTGCACATCCCGGCCCCATCAGTCCATTCGTTTGCCCCTTCTTGTTAGGAGCGCTGCCGCATGAAGAAGCTCGTGATCCTCGCCCTGGTGTTGACGGCCACGGCCCTGCAGGTGAACGCCGCGGGTGATGCCGCTGCCGGCAAGAATAAGGCCGCCGCCTGCGGTGCCTGCCACGGCACGGACGGCAACAGTGTCAGCGGCCAGTTCCCGAAGCTTGCAGGCCAGAACGCGAGCTATATCGCCGCCCAGCTGTCGAACTTCAAGTCCGGCAAGCGCCAGAACCCCATCATGTCGGGACAGGCCGCTTCCTTGAGCGATCAGGACATCCAGGATGTGGCTGCCTATTTCTCCGGCCAGACCATCCAGACAGGCGAGGCGGATGCGGGCGAGTTGAAACAGGGAGAGGCGCTCTTCCGCAGCGGTAACAAGGACGAGAGCGTGCCGGCCTGCCTCGCCTGCCACAGCCAGGACGGCTCCGGCAACTACCTCATGAAGGTGCCGGCCCTGGCCGGCCAGCATCATGAATACGTGGTGGCCCAACTCCAGGCCTACGCGGCCGGGACCCGCAGCACCGACCCCAACAAGATGATGGAGACCATCGCCTCGCGGCTCACCCCCGCCGAGATGCAGGCGGTGGCGAGCTATATCGAGGGCCTGCACGCCGCCAAACCGCAACCCTGAGCGGGTGCACCTCTATATGGCCCGCGCGTTCCTGCATACGTGACACTCAAGGCCACCCCATGAAATCCTCCCTGTTGCTGGCACTGGCGTTCATGGTCTTCGCCGTCCAGGCGGCCCCCGCCGCGCCGCTAGCGGCCACGCCCGTACCGGCTTACAAGGAAGGTGTGAACTACCTGCCGGTGCTGCCGGCCCAGCCCACCATCGCCAACCCCGGCCAGATCGAAGTGCTGGATTTCTTCTGGTACGGCTGCCCGCACTGCAACGCCTTCGAGCCTTACCTCGAGTCCTGGGAGCGCAGCAAGCCGGCCAACGTGATCCTGAGGCGCGTGCCCGCCATCCTCCAACCGGAATGGGAAGCCGCAGCGCGCGCCTATTACACCGCCGAGGCCCTCGGCATCCTCGCCAAGTCCCACGCCGCCACCTTCGATGAGATCCACAAGGTCGGCGACAACCTGCAGACCGGGGCTGATTTCGAGCGCTTCTACGTCAAGGCCTTCGGCGTCGACCCGAAGAAGTTCGAGAACACCTGGAACTCCCCCGGGGTCTCCGCGAAGATCGAGCAGGCCAAGGTGCTCGCGGACCGCTACGGGCTCAACCTGTTCGGCGTGCCGACGGTCGCGGTGAACGGCCGCTGGGTCACCGGCGGCGACTTCGGCGTGCCATATTCCCAGATCATGCTGGTGGTGAACCAGCTTGTGACGCAGGAACAGGCGGCGATGCCCGCCAGCGCGAAATAACCCAGCGCGGCCCGCGGCCGCGTTATCCATGAGGTGTGTGATGAAAATCCGTTGGCTTCTGATCCCCGTCCTATTCCTCTTGTCAGGCGCGACGTTTGCCGACAAGACGCATTATTTCCCGGGTGTCAACTACGAGGCGGTGACACCGGCCCAGCCCACGGACGTGAAGCCCGGCCAGATCGAGGTCATCGAGTTCTTCTGGTACGGCTGCCCGCATTGCTTCGCGCTGGAGCCCTACGTGGAGGACTGGGAGAAGCACCTGCCCAAGGACGTGGTGTTCAAACGCATCCCCGGAGCCATGAAGGACTCCGAGTTCTATCTGGACGGCCAGGCCACCGTCACCGCGGATGTGCTCGGCATCGGCGAGAAGATCCGCGAGCCCTTCTTCAACGCCATCCATGAGGGCGGCCAGGTGGAACTGACCAATGACCTGGACGCACTGCGTACCTTCTTCGGTAAGTTCGGCGTGAGCCCCAAGGACTTCGACGCCACCTGGAATTCCTTCGCGGTGCAGTCGCGCCTTGCCCAGGACGCGCAGCTGGAGAACCGCTATGGTATCCAGGGCGTACCCACCATCATAATCAACGGCAAGTGGAAGACCGGCGCCGGCTACCAGATGGAATCCAAGGACATCATCGGTTGCGTGAACTACCTCATCGACTTGGAGCGGGCCGCCATGAAGACCCAGGGCAAGAAGAAATAGCCCCGGTTACAGGCCCATCGGACACGAGGACCGGAGCCGCGAGGCTCCGGTCTTTTTTCTATCCCCTACCAGTCCTTCTCCAGCCCCAGGAAGTATTCCCGGCCGTCACCGGGAAAATAGCGGTAGTTCCCGAAAGAATAATCCGCGCGTTCCGCGTAGGCCACATTCGCCGCGTTGAGCACGCGTGCGTACAGGACATAGCCGTCGGAGAGCTCCTGGCGCCCGTAGAAATTCAGCAGGTCCTGCCCCCCATAGCGGTGCTGGTCGTCCTCGTCCAGCCAGTAGCCGCCTACGTGAGTGTACTCCGCCTCGACACGGGTGCCGGCCACGGGCTGCCAGCGCAAGCGCAGTGAGCCCATGCTACGGGGCGCATACTTCATGTCATCCCCGTAATGGATCACGTCCGTGGGGGAGAACTGAGCCGCGAAGGCATAAGTGTGGACGGCGTAACTCCCCACCAGCGAGGCGCTCCAATGCTCGTTGAAAACATAGCTCAAGGATAGTTCCATACCCCTGTGACGCGTCCGGCCATCGCTCACGTTGAAACCGTCGGAATCCCGGAAGATGAAATGGTCTTTGAGCATGTAGTAGAGATCCGTGTCCCAGGCGAACGCACCTCGCTCGCCGCGCCAGCCCACCTCGTAGTTGTCCAGGGTCTCGGAGTGCAGGTCCGTCACCTGCTGCTGATCCTGCAGCGAATAAAGCTCGTCCGCCTGCGGCGCCCGGGCGCCGCGGCCCAAGTTGAGATAAGCGGTCTGATCCGGCGTGGCGAGCCAGGTGAGGCCGAACTTGGGCATGTAATTGATGAACCGGTCGCTACGGTCCGCCGGGCGGTTGAAGAGGCACGGTCCCAGGGGGCAGGGCATGCCATCCGCCTGGGTGTCGCCCACCGGCATGTAGTTCACGTAGCTGTAGCGCACGCCCTCCGCGCGCAGGCCGCCGTTCAGAATCCAGTCCGGCGCGAGATCACGTGTCAGGTGCACGTAAGCCGCGAGCGTGCGGCTGTCGGCGGCGTAATCGTAGTGCAGGCCCTGGGGACGGGAGGAATTCTGCTGGGGCGAACCAGTGGTGAGGGGCGCCGGCTGGAATTCGAGGATGCTGCCGTGCACGTATTCC
>DATGHI010000172.1:0-9004 GCA_035308065.1 Gammaproteobacteria bacterium
CCACGATTACGGGAACCCCACCCTCGGGCAGCAGACCGGTCAGAGCGTCACCCAGTGCCCACAGGCCTTCAGTTGCCCGCACTTGTCCGCCATCACCGTCGAATTGGTGGGACGCCTGGAGATCATGACGGACCTCACCGGTGAAGTGCTGGGCGGCGTGCAGGCCTGGAGCCTGGGCAGCCCGGGAAGCACCGCCATCGGCAAGTCCAGCGGCCAGACGACGGTCTTCGGGCTGCGCGTCCGCCATGACTTCCACGATCAGTACGAAGGCTGGAGCTTCGACGTGACCTACGAGTATTCGCGCTTCAGCACCGCCGAAGCGCGGGTGGGGCTGCGCTACACATTCTGATCGGCGCGCTATTGGCAAGATAAAAGCCCCGCTTAAGCGGGGCTTTTTTGTTGGGCTATGTCTTGATCAAGCAGCTAGTTGCCGCAGTACATAGTGCAAGATGCCGCCGTTCTTGTAGTACTCCCATTCCTTCGGGGTATCGATGCGCACCCGCGCCTTGAAGTTCACATCCTTGCCGCCCTTAGACGCTTTGACAGCCACTTCTTTGGTGCCGTCAACCAGGCCTGAGAGACTGAAGGTCTCGCTGCCATCCAGTCCCAGCTTCTGGGCGTTGTCGCCGTCCGTGAAGGTCAGAGGCAGGACGCCCATGCCTACCAGGTTGGAGCGGTGGATGCGCTCGAAGGATTCGGCGATGACCGCCTTCACACCCAGGAGGATAGTGCCCTTGGCGGCCCAGTCGCGGGACGAGCCGGTGCCGTATTCCTTGCCCGCCAGTACCACCAGCGGCACGCCTTCCTTCTTGTAGAGCATGGCGGCGTCGTATATGGGCATCTGCGCGCCCTCCGGCAGATGCTTGGTGATGCCGCCTTCCACGCCAGGGACCATGGCGTTCTTGATGCGGGTATTGGCGAAGGTGCCGCGCATCATCACCTCGTGGTTGCCGCGGCGCGAGCCGTAGGAATTGAAATCCACCGGTTCCACGTGGTTGCCCATGAGGTACTTGCCGGCGGGTGAATCCTTCTTGATGGCGCCGGCGGGGGAGATGTGGTCGGTGGTGATGGAGTCGCCGAACAGGGCGAGGCAGCGCGCATCTCTGATGGTGGGGATGCCCGGAGCCTGCTTGCCCATGCCGTCGAAGTAGGGTGGGTTCTGCACGTAGGTGGATGAGCCGTCCCACTGGTAGATGTCACCCGTACCGACCTTCATGCCTTGCCAGCGCTCGTCGCCATGGAACACGTCGCCGTAGGATTTCTTGAACATGCTCGCATCGAGGCAGTGGGCGATGGTGGCCTGGATCTCCTTCTGTGAGGGCCATATGTCCTTGAGATGGACAGGTTTGCCGTCCTTGCCGGTGCCGAGCGGGTCGCGGGTCAGGTCCATGTCGGTGCTCCCGGCCAGCGCATAGGCCACCACCAACGGCGGCGAGGCTAGGTAATTCATGCGCACGTCCTGGTGCACGCGCCCCTCGAAGTTGCGGTTGCCGGAAAGCACGGCCGACACCGATAGCTTGTTGTCGTTCACCGCCTTGCTGATGGCGTCCGGCAGCGGGCCGGAGTTGCCTATGCAGGTGGTGCAGCCGTAACCCGCCAGGAAGAAGCCGATGGATTCCAGGTCTGCTTGCAGGTTGGATTTCTTCAGGTACTCGGTGACCACTTTGGAACCGGGCGCGAGGGAGGTCTTCACCCAAGGCTTGGCCTTGAGTCCCTTCTCGCGCGCCTTGCGCGCCAGGAGGCCCGCCGCCACCAGCACTGCCGGATTGGAGGTGTTGGTGCAGCTGGTGATGGCGGCGATGACCACGGCGCCGTCGGCGAGCTCGAACTCCTTGCCGTCCTGCATGACCTCCACCGGTCCGGTGGATTTTCGAGTAGCCTGTTCCTTCTCCAAGGCGCTCTTGAAGTTCTTCTGCATGTCGCCCAGGAGCACCCGGTCCTGGGGTCGCTTGGGGCCGGCCAGCGATGGCTTGATTGAACCCAGATCGAGCTGCAGGGCGTCTGTGTAGACGGCCTCCTGGCCGTCGTGACGCCACATCCCCTGGGCCTTGGCATAGGCCTCCACCAGCTTGATCTCGTCCTCGCCGCGGCCGGTGAGGCGCAGGTAGGTGAGGGTCTCATCGTCGATGGGGAAGATTCCGCAGGTGGCGCCGTATTCCGGCGCCATGTTGGCGATCGTCGCGCGGTCGGCGAGCGGCAGGTGCTTCAGACCGTCGCCGAAAAACTCCACGAACTTCTCCACCACGCCGCGCTTGCGTAGCATCTCGGTGACCGTGAGCACGAGGTCGGTGGCGGTGGCGCCCTCGGCGAGCTTGCCCGTGAGCTTCACGCCGATGACTTCGGGGATGAGCATGGTGGAGGGCTGGCCCAGCATGGCGGCTTCCGCCTCGATGCCGCCCACGCCCCAGCCCAGCACGCCCACGCCGTTGATCATGGTGGTGTGGGAGTCGGTGCCCACCACAGTGTCCGGATAGGCCTGGCCCCGGTCGTTGACGAAAACCACGCGCGCCAGGAACTCGAGGTTCACCTGGTGCACGATGCCGGTATCCGGCGGCACCACCTTGAAGTTGCGGAACGCGTTCTGGCCCCAGCGCAGGAACGCATAGCGCTCCTTGTTGCGTTCGAACTCCAGCTTCGCATTCATGGCGAAGGCGTCCTTGTTGCCGAAGTAATCCACCATTACCGAGTGGTCGATGACGAGCTCGGCGGGGCACAGGGGGTTGATCTTCTTAGGATCTCCACCGAGCTTCTTCATGGCGTCGCGCATGGCGGCGAGATCCACCACCGCCGGCACGCCGGTGAAGTCTTGCAGGATCACCCGGGCGGGGGTGAAGGCGATCTCCTTCGGCGGCAGCTTGCGCGGGTCGCAGGAGGCCAGGGCCTCGATGTCGGCCTTGGTCACGCTCACGCCGTCCTCCAGGCGCAGCATGTTCTCCAGCAGGATCTTCAGCGAGTAGGGCAACCGCGAGACCTTGTACTTGGCCTCCAAGGCATCCAGTTTGAAGATCTCGAAGTTCCTGCCGCCGACGCTGAGCGTGGCACGCGACTTGAAGCTGTCCTGCATGACGCCTCCGAATAAGGATATATCCCCCGGCGTGAACCGGGAGCGGGAGTAAGCCCATATTATAAAGTAGCGGCCCGCACGATGCAGGTCAGGCGAAGCGTCCGGATTCCTTCAGCAACCGCTGCGTCTCCTTGCGCAGGCTGGCGCGCATCAGAAGCAACATCCAGCGGGAGCCGCCGCACTGACGCCACAGCACCGCAGAGCGGAGACCGCCCAGCAGCAGGCTGCGCACCAGGTTGATGGTGAGCGGGTTCCTGAGCTTCTGAGCGTCGCCCGTCACAAGGATGCGCGGTTCGAGGCTCCCAGCGGTGCGTGAGTAGGTATCCGCCAGGTTCGCCAGCACGTTTCCATGGGTGAGGCCGAAATGGCGCACCTGCTCGCGTCCGCGGGCGATACTGTCTTCGAGGATCCGGCGCAAGCGTCCGCTCTGCATGACTTTGCCCTGCAGCTGCAACAGGCTCAGCGAATAGCGCAGGATGGAGAGATCGTGGAGCGTGCGATCGGACCCCAGGAGTTCCGCAAGTTTCTTGAGGCCGAGGCCCACGCCGCGAAGTCCGCCGTATACGTCCGGCACATCCCGTGTCTCGGTCTTGAGGATACTCTCCAGCGTGGCCTGGAGAGAGGTCTCATCGGCCGACGCACCGCTGGCGGCATCGCACACCAGCGTCGCCGCCTGCACAACGCCGGCGAGAGCCAGCACTCGATCCGGCAGCGGGCGCATCAACCGGCGCTCCGGCGGATGGGGATGGCGGATTCCATCTGTACCTCCGTTTCGATCACTCCGCCTCCCAGACATTCGTCTCCGGAGTAGAACACGGCGTATTGGCCGGGTGTGATGGCGCGTTGGGGCCGATCGAAGTCCGCCCGGCAGCGTCCGCCGTCCAAGGAAGTCAGAGTGCAGATCTGGTCCGCTTGGCGGTAACGGGTCTTGGCGGCACAACGCATGGGGAAGAGGGGGGGCGTGCCCGCCACCCAACGCAGGTCCGTTGCGACGAGCGACCCGTGCAACAGGCTGGGATGGTCGTGGCCCTGCACCACCTTGAGCACGTTGCGTGCGGTGTCCTTTCCTGCCACGTACCAGGGAGCTGCTTCCGCGTCGCACCGCCCGCCAATGCCGATGCCTTCCCGCTGCCCGAGGGTGTAGTACATGAGGCCGTTGTGCCGGCCGAGAACTTGCCCCCCCGGCGTCCGGATCTCACCCGGCTGGGCCGGCAGGTATTTTCCCAGGAACTCTGCGAAGCGCCGCTCGCCCACGAAGCAGATGCCGGTGCTGTCCTTCTTATCATGGTTGGCGAAGCCTGCTTCCCGCGCGAGACGGCGTACGTCGCTTTTCAGCGTCTCACCCAAGGGGAACAGGGAGCGCTGTAGCGCGGTCTGGGGCACGGAGTGCAGGAAATAGCTCTGGTCCTTAGAGATGTCTTTCGCTTTCAGGAGTCTGACGCAGGTTCCCGCAGGCGCAAGGCGTGCATAGTGGCCGGTGGCGATGCGTTCTGCTCCCAGCCTGAGGGCATGATTCAGAAAAGCTTTGAACTTGATCTCGCTGTTGCACAGCACATCGGGGTTGGGCGTATAGCCCCGAGCATAACCGTCGAGAAAATGCTTGAACACGCGCTCGCGGTATTCGGCTGCGAAATTCATCTTGTGCAGAGGGATGCCGAGGGTTTCGCAGACCTGGCGCGCATCCTGGTAATCCTGGGCGGCGGTGCAATAGGTCTCGTCTTCGCCGTCTTCCCAGTTGTCCATGAACAAGCCCTCCACCTGGTAGCCCTGTTGCTTCAGAAGCAGGGCGGCCACAGCTGAGTCCACGCCTCCGGACAGGCCGACTATGATGCGGGAGCTGGGGTTCGCAGACATGGGGGTATTTTACCGCCTTGGAGCGGGAGGCGGTTCAGGCTTCTTCCAGGATGGAGTCCAGATCCGTGACATGGCTGAGGAGTTCCAGAGGGTAGCGGCGGCCCGTGAGGAAGTCGTCGATGCAACGCAGTACCATCGGACTGCGGAGCACATGGCGGCCATTGGCAAGCTCGGCGCGTGTCAGCCAATGTGGCCCGACGATACCCTTGTCGAGGGGTCGGTCCGCATGGTGCCGGGCACAATGGCCATGGAACGCCACACGCACGAAAGTGGCAGCCAGTTGCGGATTCCTCCAGAGATAGATACCAGTGACTGCATCGGGCGTGAATTCCCAGCCGGTCTCCTCCAGGGTCTCGCGCTGCACGGCGTCCACGAAACTCTCGCCGGGCTCGAGGTGCCCGGCCGGATTGTTGAGGACGCGGCGTCCGTGCACATCTTCTTCCACCACGAGGAAACGCCCGTCGCGTTCCGCGATCGCAGCCACCGTCACATGGGGTTTCCAGACCATGGGCCTATCTTATATTCCCAGCCGCCGGAATTCCGGGTCCGGCTCAGCATCTTCCCAGATTCCGGTGAAAGTCTTGAGGCACAAACGCGCCGCCGGCGGCGCGTATAGGTCGGCATAGCCCTCGTAGCGGGTGGCGATGGGGCGGTGGAGCAGGGCAACATCGTCCGCCACCAAGAAGGTTTCTGTCAGGTCGGCGTGGTCGCGGCTGGCGCGGCGTATTTCTATATAGGAACTGAAGCGCTGCGCCAGGGCGATCAGGCGGTGTCCCGCATGTATCGCCGACCCCGGATCGATGCTTACCACCCGGATACGGCTCATGCGCGAGCGGGTGGCGAGGCTCTGCACTGCCTTGAGGAACGGCTCGTTATCATAGAGCGAAGGCTCCAGGTCGCGGCTGAAGAGCACGAGTTCGCGCTTCGCCACGGTAGCCACCGCCACGGCGGCTTCGCGGTTATCACCGAGGTTCTCGAGCCGGCGGAAAGTTTCGCTCTCGGATGTCTCCATGTTCATAACCTCATGTGCATGGCGCGATGGGGAATGCCCGCCTCCATGAATTCCTCGCCATAAGGCTCGAAGCCATGGCGCGCATAGAACGTCAGTGCATGGCTCTGGGCGTTCAGTCGGCAGTCTTTGATGCCGCGCCGACGCGCATCCTCCACCAGGAACGCCAGTAAGGCCGATCCCACGCCCGTACCACGCCATTCTTTGAGCACGGCCATACGCCCTATCTTACCGTCCGGCGTTAGGCGCCCGGTGCCGATGGGTATGCCCGCCCTGTCTAGGGCCAGTGTGTGCAGACAGGCAGGGTCCAGGTCGTCCCATTCCTCGTCTTCCGGCACCCGCTGCTCGACGATGAAGACCGTGCGGCGCAGGCCGCGCAAAGCCTCGCGATCCAGCTCCCAGTCCGCCTTGCGCACGCTAAAGGTACCGCTCACCGCTGCCATACTAGTTGGCCCGCATCCAACCACTGCAGGAGCAGGCGCCCGGCCTCGGGATGATGGGTCAGCTGCAGCAGATCTTTCGCGGTGAAGCTGCGCCCGTCGCCCATGAGTTCGGCGAACGAGGCAAGTCGTGGCGGCAGCGGGTGGTGCTTGCCATCCACGAATAGGTGACAGGTCTGCCGCGCGGCGAACCATGCCACCCGGACCGCCGGGTTCCAGGCGAGCCGCCTGCCCTTTGCCAGCCCAGTCTTGAGTTTAGCCGCGCCGGTGCGACGGGTGGGAGGGACGGGCTTCAGCCAGGGTTTGGACTCCGTCATGAAGCACCCGAACCACACATCCAAGGCCTCGTCAGAAGGCCGCAACTGGGCGCGCATCATCTGGCGCGCCCGGGCACGCACCTCCGTGGGGATCTCACCAGGGTGGGTCGTGGGCAGCAGGTCCGGATCGGAATAATGCACGTCGCGTTGCGCCGCCTGCACCAACTGGCCGGCGAAGTCCGCCAGCATCTCCGCCTGGGTCGGGGCGCGGAAACCGATGGAGAAAGTCATACACTCGCCAAATGCGACGCCGCAGTGCGCCACGCCGGGCGGCAGGTAGAGCATGTCGCCGGGCATGAGCAGCCAGCTTTCCTCCGGGATGAAGCGCTTGACCTGCTTCAATTCCAGGCCCGGCAGCGTGAGTTCCTCCTGGTTGCCGGTGTGGATACCCCAGCGCCGCATACCTGCCGCCTGGAGCAGGAATACATCGTAAGCATCCACATGGGGACCCACGGAACCGCCGTCGACGGCGTAGCTAGCCATGACGTCATCGATGCGCCAGTTGTGAATGAAGCGGAAAGGATCCAGCAGACGTTCGGCCGCGGGTACGTGCTTGTCGACGTCCTGCACCAGCAGCGTCCAGCGGCTTTTGGGCAGCTTGGCAAAATCCCCGTGATGGAAAGGCCCCTGGCGGAGCTTCCATCCCGGTGCTTTATGGGTCTGCAGTACCAGACGCGATTCCACGCCTTTTTCGCAGGCAAGTCCGGCCAGTTCCTCGGGGGAGAGCGGTGGACTGAAATCCGGGAAGGCGTTCCGGACCAGCAGCGGCTTCTTCTGCCAGTACCGCTCCAGGAATCCCCGCGGCGTGAGCCCGCCGAGCAGAGTCGTGGCACCGGCTGCGGCCACTGTCACGCTCAGTTGCTGTCGCTTTCCTTCTCGTAGCAATGCACCTTGAGGCGCACCACGCTGTCCAGGATGAAGCGCGGGTTCAGGCTGTCCACCTGAGGTTCGTCGCTGCCGGTGATACTCATCACCCGGTAGCCATCGATACAGCGGGCCTTGGCGTGTTCTTCCGCCACCGTCAGCAGGGCGGCGAAGTCCACGCCGCCCGCGCTCTGCACCGCGAACACGGGATCGCCGTCGTCCGCCGGTTGTTCGCGCCAGCCGACCTGAACGTTGTTCTCGGCGTGCATGGCGGCTTCGATACCGGTGGTCGGGCTATGGGCACAGGCAGCGAGGAGCAGGACCAGCACCAGGATCGTCATGAAGGATGTCTTGCGCATATCAGATTTCCTTGGCGAGTTTGGCGGCGAGTCCGGTGTAACCCGCAGGTGTCAGGGCCAAGAGCCGGGCCTTGGCATCGTTGGGGATCTCAAGTTCCTTGATGAATTTGCGCATGGCGTCTCCATCCACGCGCCGGCCCCGGGTCAGGGCCTTCAGTTTCTCGTAGGGTTCGTCAACGCCATAGCGGCGCATGACGGTCTGTACCGCCTCCGCCAGCACTTCCCAATTGGCGTCCAGGTCCGCGGCCAGGCGGTCGCCGTCCGCTTCCAGTTTGCTCAGACCCTTCAGGAAGGACTCATAGGCCAGCACGCTGTGGCCGATGCCTACGCCCACATTGCGTAGCACCGTGGAATCGGTAAGGTCCCGCTGCCAACGCGAGACCGGCAGTTTCTCCGCGAAATGGCGTAACAGGGCGTTGGCCATGCCGAGGTTGCCTTCGGCATTCTCGAAGTCGATGGGATTCACCTTGTGGGGCATGGTGGAGGAACCCACTTCACCCGCTACTGGTTTCTGCTTGAAATAGCCGATGGAGATGTATCCCCAGATGTCGCGGCAGGCGTCCAGCAGCACGGTATTGAAGCGCGCCACGGCGTTGAAGTATTCCGCCATGTAGTCGTGGGGTTCGATCTGCGTGGTGTAGGGCGCCCAGGTGAGCCCGAGGGATTCCACCAGTTTTCGGCTCAGAGCCTGCCAGTCCACGTCTGGATAGGCGACGAGGTGAGCGTTGTAGTTGCCGACGGCGCCGTTCATCTTGCCAAGCAGTTCCACTGCCTTCAACTGGTCGCGTTGGCGGCGCAGACGCTGCACCACGTTGGCCAGTTCCTTGCCCAGGGTGGTGGGCGTGGCGGGCTGGCCGTGGGTGCGGGAGAGCATGGCGAGGTCCGCGTAGCGGCGTGCGAGCGCCCGCAGACGCTCGATCATGCGCTCCATCATGGGGAGGAGCACCTGGTCACGTCCATGTCTGAGCATGAGCCCGTAGGCCAGGTTGTTGATGTCCTCGGAGGTGCAGGCGAAGTGCACGAACTCGCTCACGCCCTTGAGCCCCGGGCGTTCGGCCATGCGTTCCTTGAGGTAGTACTCCACCGCCTTCATGTCG
>DATGHI010000173.1:0-5009 GCA_035308065.1 Gammaproteobacteria bacterium
CGAGGCCCTGGGGGCGGATGCCGGCATGCACCAGCAGGTGTGGGATCTCAGGCACGATACGCCGCCCGCCATCAAAGGGGCCTACACCGATTCCGGCGGCCCCATCGGCCCCATGGTGCTGCCGGGCACCTACACCGTGACCCTCAAGGTGAACGGCAAGAGCTACAGCCAGCCCCTCACGGTGACGGCGGACCCGCGTACACACGCCACGCCCGAGGCGCTCAAGCAGCAGTACGAGTTGATGGCGAAGCTGGACCAGGCGGTGCGGGA
This sequence comes from Gammaproteobacteria bacterium, assembly GCA_035308065.1. GTDB lineage: Bacteria > Pseudomonadota > Gammaproteobacteria > Natronospirales > REEB76 > DASUBN01. The sequence goes on from DATGHI010000173.1 coordinate 271, forward strand.
AGACCACGCCGCTGCCAACACCCTCGTGGACGTGCGTCGGCAGCTCGCTGCCATCCAGGAGCGCTTCGCCGACGATGCGGCGGCGTCGGACATCGTGAAGGCCGCCGCGGCCCTGGACGCGAAACTCGCCCCGGTGCTGGAACCCCTTTACCAGTACCACGCCCATGCGGAAGAGGCGCAGTTGAACTATCCCTCGGACCTCAATAGCCAGCTCTCCTACCTCGAAGAGTCGGTGGATAGCGCCGACAGCGCGCCCACCGCCGCGCAGGGGGACATGTACGTGACCCTGCGCGGCCGCCTCGACAAGGCCCTGGCGGACTGGAAGACGCTTAGTCCTGACATCGCCGCTTTGAACGCCACGATGCAGAAGGCGAGCTATGGACCGGTGCAGGTGGCCGGCGGCGGATAAAGCCGCGCACCTGCTGTATCTTAGGAGCGGGGCGGAAGCTCGATCGATGGGAGGAGTTTGAGCGGCATGCGTGAGTTCCTGTTGATCTCCTTGGGCGCCGTCGTCGGCGCAAATCTGCGCTACTGGGTGGGCAACCTCAGCGCGCGCTACCTCTCGGCCTCGCTGCCCTGGGGCACGCTCATCATCAACGTCACCGGCAGCTTCATCCTGGGCTTCTTCCTGGTCTGGACCACGGATCGGGTCATGGCCGATCCCCGCTGGCGTCCCCTGGTCGCGGTGGGTTTCTGCGGCGCCTACACCACTTTCTCCAGCTACAGTTACGAGACCTTCAGTCTCATGGAGCAGGGCCACTATAGCCTGGCGACCGGCAACTTCGCCGCCAACAACCTCTTGGCGCTGGCCGGCGTGGTGGCCGGGGCGGTCCTCGCGAGGAGTCTCTAGACATGGCGCGCGAACTCATCAAGGTGTCCATCTACATCAACGAGGCCGACGAGTGGCATCACCGCCCGCTGCATCTGGAAGTGCTCAAGTTCCTGCAGCACGAGGGCCTCGCCGGCGCCACCGTGCTCCACGGCGTGGCGGGTTTCACTGCCAAGGGCGGCGTACACACCACCCATCTGGTGGACGCAGGCGGCAAGCTGCCGCTGGTGATCGAGTTCATCGATACCCAGGCCAAGGTCGTGCGGGTGTGGAAGACACTGAAGGAGATGGCGCCCCACCGCCTGTTTGTGAAACAGACGGTGACGGCCGAGGAATGATATAACTTCCGCAGCTTCCCGATCCTTGGATCCCCATGCGTCTTTCCCTCCGGTTCTTTGCTGATCGCCGCCTGCAACTGCTGGTCCTGCTCTCGGCCGCCGTCTGCGGCACCGCGCACGCCGACGCACTCGCGGACCTGCGCGCCACCCTGCAGCGCCTCTCCGTCGACACGCCCATCCACGGTGTGCTGGACGTGCGTATGCAGCACCTGGACCAGGAGGAGTACGACGACCAGGTGCCGCCCGGCCACCTGCGGCTGCTGATCGATGCCGGTGACGGTCTCGGTATCAGGCTGGAGCCTGGACAGTTACAGGCTATCGACCAGGAACAGAAGGCCCACGACGCAGATTCCAACCAGGCGACCCCGGACACGGATCTGGTGCGCATCGCGGGGCCGGTGGAGGTCGGTCATCTCTTGGCCGAGGGCCCCGCACTGCTGGAGCTGCTGGGGGGCGCGACTGAGCCGGTGGTGCAGCCCGACACCTTGGATGGAGCTCCGGCGCAGCAGTTGACGGTGCAGATTCCCATTCTCACCAACCGCAAATACAGCGCCTATGCCTACGGCTACAAGGGGAGCGTGGTGTTGTGGCTGGATGCCCAAGGCCTGCCACTGGCCTACCAGCGGAATTTCCACGCGAAGTTCTGCCGGTTCTTCCTGTGCATCACCGTGAACGAGGAGTACGACGCCAAGCTCAAGGTGGTGGACGGACGCTTGGTGGCCGTGTCGGCCTCGGATGAGTTCAGGCAGTCGGGCCTCGGCCAGGGCAGCCATACCCGGACTGACTATGCGCTGCAGCTGGACAGTGCGTCGGCGGCTTCGCACTGAGCGCCGTCGAGACCAAAGCTGCTCACTTGGAGATCTTGAACGCGCCCTTGTCATAGGCCGCGCAGTATTCCAGCCAATAAGCCGTCATCACCCGGCTGCGCTGGCGCGCCGATTCCAACAGTTCTTCGACCCAGCCGGCCTTGGCGCCGAACGCGCTCAAGATCTCGCGCTCCGCGCTGCCGAGCCAGCCCGCGGTCCGCAACTGCCCCCAGGCAGTGAGTTCGCCCATGGTGCCGATGATGGTCTCGAGCCGCGTACGCTTGCCCTTCCAAGCGGCGAGGTTGACGCGCTGTTCCACGGGCTGCAATTCCTTGAGCACGTAGGGCCGCCCCCCCATCTCCAGCGGCGTGAGTAGGGCGGGAGCGATGGCTTCGATGTTCTTCTGCAGCGTGGCCACCCGCTCCGCCTCGCTGGACCAGGAGGGCTGCTGCACCGATAGGTGGCTCGCGGTGGCCGAGGGCAGCGCCTCCTTGAGGTCCAGCATAAAGTTCCCGTCCGGTGAGCCGCGGCCTTCCACCAGCACCGCGTAGCGCTTCACGCCCAGGCTGCCGGTGCCGGCGATGCGGTCTGCCACGTCCAGCACCCTGTAGAACCCCGGGTGTTCCTGTCCTTGGGCGAAGTGGGCTAGCGCCAGCGCCACCTGCCGGCTTTCCTTCGCCGGGGTCTGCAGCGAACGCTTGCCGTCGATCTTGAAACTGCGATGGCCGTGTTTCTTAGTGCTGCGTTTGTCCAGGAACTTGCGTCGCTGGGTCTTCTTCAGGTCCTGCAGCAGCTTCTTGATGAGTCCCTCCGCCAGCGGGCGTTCGATCCAGCGTGGCTTGCCGGCGGCGAGTTCGCGGCAATAGGCGTCCAGGAAGTCCTTGCCGAGTTTCGTGGCATCACGCGGGCCGTAACCCAGGCCCGGGCCCGCCATGTGCACGCTCGTGATCAGGCGCAGCAGCTCCCAGCTGCAGGGGGCGAGACAGGCTTCGTCGAAGTCGTTGAGATCGAAATACACCAGCCGGTTGTCACCCTTGTAAGCGCCGAAGTTCTCCAGGTGCAGGTCGCCCGAGATCCAGGTATGGGGCGCCTGGTACAGCACGGGATCCTGGGGCAGGTCCGCGTAGAAGAGGTGGCAGGTGCCGCGCAAGAACCCGAACGGGCTGGCGCGCATAGCTTGGTATTTCAGCTCCAGCCGTCGCGGGTCTCGGCCGCGGTTGAAGCCCAGGATGCCTTCGATGATGGAAGTCGCGGCCATTTATGGCAGGCCCCTGGCGGCTTGACGAGTGCTACACGCTACCGCGCCCACCGAATCGCGGCAACTCTCGGGTACACTCCAGTGGCGCCGATGCCGGCCGCCTGACAAGAGGCTCCCATGAAGACCCTGCGTTTCGCCCTTAGCCTGTGCTTCGCGTTCCTGTGCCAGTCCGCCCACTCTGCGGACGCGCCAAAACTCTTCCAGCTGGAGGATCTGCGTCGGCTGGTAAACGTTTCCGATCCGCAGATCTCGCCGGATGGCAAGCACATCGCCCTGGTGGTGGCGCGTCCCAATTGGGACGACGACAAGAACGACCAGGAGATCGATCTCGTGGATGCGCAGGACGGCAGCGTGCGGGCATTGACCTACAAGCGTACCGGCCTGAGTTCGCCGCGCTGGTCCCCGGATGGCGGACATCTCGCGTTCCTCGCCGACGATCCGGATGACACCAAGCAGGCCCAGATCTTCGTCATGTCCATGACCGGCGGCGACCCGGTGCGCCTCACTGACGGCAAGCAAGGTGTGGCTTCCTTGAGTTGGAGCCCGGACGGGACGCGCATCGCCTATTACGTCCAGGACGAGGAGGACGAGGACGCCGCCAAGCATCACCGCGACGTGATGCAGGTGACCGACAACAACTATCTGGTACGCGCACCGGTGAAGCCTTGGCACGTGTGGGTAGTGCCCGCCGCGGGCGGCAAGGCCGAGCGCCTCACCGAAGGCGCCTGGAGCGTCCAGACCGACCAGGATTCGGGCACGCCGCTCGCCTGGAGCAACGACGGCAAGAGCATCGCCTACGCCAAGTTCCCGGACAGCTACTTCGGCAACGCTTACCTCGGCGACATCGAGTCCGTGAGTTTCGACGGCAAGGACACCCGGGTGCTGGTATCGGATGCCGCCGCGACGTACCCGAAATACGCCCCCCGCGGTACGGCGCTCGCCTTCATGCGGCCCCGTGACGGCGACCTGAACAACGGCAACGCCATCTACCTCAAGTCCGGAGGCGTGCCGCGCGACCTGACCCACGCGCTCGCCCGCAACATCTACGACTATGCCTGGCTGCCGGACGGTTCCGGACTGCTTCTGGAAGGCTGGGAGGGAGCCGAGACGGTGTTCTGGCGTCAGCCTTTGGACGGCAAGGCGGTGAGGCTCGACCTCGGCAGCGTCATGCCGCGCGGCTTCTCATTTTCCAAGGTCGGAGCACTGGCGTTCACGGGCCTGACCTCAGCCCATCCTGTCGAACTCTATGTGATGGACTCCTTGCGGTCAAAACCGCGGCGGCTCACCCATTTCAACGATTTCGTGGACGGGTTCACGCTCGGCAAGAGCGTCTCCGTGGACTGGACCGGCGACGGCGGTTTCAAGGAAGACGGCATCCTCACCTATCCGGTGGGCTATGAGTCCGGCAAGCGCTACCCGCTGGTGCTCGTGATCCACGGCGGCCCGGAGGAGGCTTCGACCCTCGGCTTCATGCCGCTGGTGCAGTTGCTCACGGCCAAGGGCTTCCT
>DATGHI010000174.1:0-2054 GCA_035308065.1 Gammaproteobacteria bacterium
AGTTCCGCCGGACGCAGGCGCTCCAGTTCACTGAGGAGCGCCTCTTCGCTTGGGAGTTCCAGCACCGTGAAGCGGCCGCTGCCGAGATCCAGGGCCGCGAGCCCGTAATTCTCTTTTCCCGAATGCACTGCCGCCAGCAGATTGTCGCGGCGCTCCTCCAATAGAGCCTCGTCGGTGACGGTGCCCGGCGTCACGACGCGCACCACCTTGCGTTCCACCGGACCCTTGGCGGTGGCCGGGTCGCCGATCTGCTCGCAGATGGCCACGGACTCCCCGAGCTTCACCAGCTTGGCGAGATAGTTGTCCAGCTGGTGATAGGGCACGCCAGCCATGGGGATGGCGGAGCCGCCGGATTGGCCGCGCTGGGTGAGGGTGATGTCCATCAAGCGCGCCGCCTTGCGCGCGTCGTCGTAGAAAAGCTCGTAGAAGTCGCCCATGCGGTAGAACACCAGCACGTCCGGGTGCTCGGCCTTCACGCGCAGGTACTGGCGCATGACCGGAGTGTGTTCCGAGAAGGTGTTGTCTAGGAGCTGGTTCATGGAAGGGGCGATGCTAGCAAGAATGTTAACCTGTGGGCCATGAAGACCGACGATGTGGCGCTCCATGCTCTAGCCTCCGACCTGGGCCGGCGGCTCAAGTCCGCGGGCTTGAAGCTCGCCACCGCCGAGTCCTGCACCGGCGGGTGGATTTCGAAGGCGCTCACGGACGTCGCGGGCAGTTCCGACTGGTTCGAGCGGGGCTTCGTCACCTATAGCAACGAGGCCAAGGCGACCATGCTGGGGGTGAGGCAAGGGAGCCTCGACCAGTACGGGGCGGTCTCGGAACCGGTGGTGCGGGAGATGGCGGAGGGGGCCGCCCACTGGAGCCGGGCCCAGGTGGCGGTGGCGGTCTCCGGCATCGCCGGGCCCGACGGCGGCTCCGAGGAGAAGCCGGTGGGCACTGTATGGATAGGCTGGCGCTGGGCCGACGGACGGGTCGCAGCGCGGCACTTCCTCTTCAAGGGGGACAGGGCTTCGGTGCGTTTCCAGGCTGTCCTGGCGGCCCTGGAGGGCCTGAGGGACGGCCTCGGAGGCTGATTTCGCGCCTTTTCCTTGACTTTTTCCGACTACTGTATAAAATCACAGTTATCGGCAAATTCCTGGGTACAGTCCGTACCACTGCCGGTCATGGGCTCAAGCGAGATGCCTCAGCGATCTCCCGCCATCAGCCAGCTACCCACCCACGCACGGGTCCGGTTGTTCTTCGCCCTCTGGCCTGACGATGCCGTCCGCGACGCCATCTATAAGGCGAGCCGCGGGGCCGTCACCACGAGCGGTGGGCGTCCCGTGCCGCCGGAGAACTTCCACGTGACCCTGGCCTTCCTGGGCGGCATCGGCGATGCCGCGGCAGAGCAGGCCGTGTTCGCCGCCGATGAGGTGAACCTCCCGGCCTTCCGCTTCGAGCTTGACGAACTCGGCTACTGGTCCAACTCGCAGGTGGTGTGGTTCGGCTGTTCCATGCCGCCGGAGGGGCCGCGGCTGCTCGCCCATGAACTCCGCCAAAGCCTCACGGCGCGCTCGCTCCGGCCGGATCCCAGCAAGTTCGTGCTGCACGTGACCTTGGCACGCTGGGTGCATAAGGCGGGGGCGCTGGATCACGCGGAGCGCATCCCCTGGGACGTGAAGGAGTTTGCGCTCATCTCATCCGAGACCCGCGCGCGCGGCGTGGACTACACGGTGCTCAATCGCTGGCCGCTCGGGCGCCAGGGCGTGCTCATTTAGGTAACGGTTCTACATTGTGGAATAATGCAACGAGGGCATAACCATGAACGCGATTACGAATCTGAAGGTGGTTCCGATGGACGATAACCGCAAGAAGGCCCTGGCCGCGGCCCTGGGACAGATCGAGAAGCAATTCGGCAAGGGCTCGGTGAAGCGGCTCGGCGACCACGCCGCCACCCGCGAAGTGGACGTGGTGTCCACCGGCTCCCTGACGCTCGACATCGCCTTGGGCGTCGGCGGCCTGCCGCGCGGCCGGGTGGTGGAGATCTACGGGCCGGAATCCTCCGGCAAGAC
>DATGHI010000175.1:0-17659 GCA_035308065.1 Gammaproteobacteria bacterium
AACTGAAGCTGGTGCCGAGCTTGCCCTTGATGCCGGCGCCAAAACGCAACGGCGCGACCATCAGGCGGCAGGCGTTGAAATAGGGCGCGATGTCCTTCTGGAATCCCAGCACCTGGATGTGGTCGCAAGCGAGGTCGCGGATCTCCATCGGTGGGCGTGAGCCCAACACCAGAAAACGCAGGTCAGGGATGCGACTACGCAGTGCCGGCAGGATCTCGCGGGTGAAATACAGCACCGCCTCGACGTTGGGATTGTGCTGGTAGCCGCCGATAAAGAGGATGTCACGACGTTCGCCGAAGCCGGGTCCTTGGGGCTCCTCGGGAATCACCAGTTGCACCACGTGCACGTTCGCGTCCGGCACTTCGCGCGACAGCAGCTCCTGTTCCACCGGACTGACGACGATGCTGGCATCGGCCTCGCGGATCAATCTGAGCTCGTCGGCGCGGGTGCTCTCGGCACGTTCGGCGATCAAGGGATTGTTCTCCACCACGGCCTGACGGCGTTCACGTAGGTAATGCAGGTCCACAGTGTCGTAGATGATGTGAATGCCGGGTGCGGTCTTCTTCAGAAGATCGATATGACGGATCGCCACGTAGGGCCGGCAGAGCATCGCCAGCTGGAACTCGGCTGCGCGTGTCGCGATGAACTTATCCACCGAGACGCAGTGCGGTTCGTAGATGCACTCGATGCCGAGTCGTTGTAGGTCGTGGGTATATTCGCCGTCGTGCAACAGGTTGTCAGGAATGAACGTGACCTTGTAACCCAGCGATTGCAGGAGCTTCAGGTGGTAGAACTTGAGCAGCGAGCCGGCGTCATGGTCGGGACGTGGCGTATTGGCGTCCACGACCAGGATGCGCCGGGTCACACCACGGTCCTTCTCCAGGAGCGCTTGCACGCCGTTCGGCCGATGCGCGGCCAGGGCCTCGCGCCAGCGTTCGAGGAATTTCTTCTGGTTCACCACCTGGTACTGCTTGACGCCCGAACCGAGATCGGTTCCCGAGGTGATGCCCTCGTAGTGCACGATGGTCGACAGCGGTTGGTAGAGCACGCGCAGTCCGCGTTTCTTCACCCGGAACGCCAGGTCCGTGTCCTCGCAATAGGCAGGCGCGTAATGGGCGTCGAAGCCGCCCAAGTCCCGGAACAACGTAGCGGGGACCATGAGGCTGGCGCCGGAGCAGTAGTCCACGTCGCGACGGTAATTGTATTCTGGCTTGTCCGGATCGTCGAAGCGACCGTAGTTCCAGGCGGAACCGTCGCGCCAAACGATGCCGCCGGCTTCCTGCAATCGCCCGTCCGGGTACACGAGCTTGGAACCGACGAGGCCCGCCTCCGGTACCACGGCGAAGGTGGCGAAGAGCTCGTCCAGCCAGCCCGGCAGCACCTGCACGTCGTTGTTGAGGAAATACACGTAGCTGCCCCGGGCCGCGGCGGCACCCGCGTTGCAGGCGCCAATGAAGCCCAGGTTCTTCTCGTTTTTGACCACCCGCACGCCACGGCAGCGTGCCAACACCGCCTGAGTCTCATCTTTCGAACAATCGTCCACCACGACCACCTCGAAGGGCGTACGCGCGCCCACTTCGGCGATCGACTTGAGGCAATGCAGCGTATGAGCGATGTTGTTGTAAACCGGGATCACCACCGAGACCTCTGGTGTTCCGGAGGCGCCGATCTCCAGCACCGGTGTTCCGGCCTGCAGCGCCAGTGCAGCGGCCGGCCCCTGAGGGTCCACCTTGGACCCATGCACGCTGCGCGCCCGGTAGCTGCTGCCGTGGCTGCCGGCGGCCAGGCGTGCGCCGAACACCGAATCCCTCACCCAGCGCAGCGCTGCCCGCATGCGAACCGGAATGGGCAGGCGGTAATACACGTCGCGCGCCACCAGCCGCAGCAGCGAACCGTTCACGTAGCGAATGCGAGGGATCGAGCGCAACAGCACCGCCAGGCCGCGCAGCGGTGCGCTCACACGCCAGGAACTGGAATGATAGATGGCTTCGGTCTGGTAATGCTGCCGCAGGATCTCCTTGCGCAATTCGCGCACCTCACGCTCACGGTCCTGTAGCTCGACGGCCCGATCGCGCAACTCGCCCCCCTGACGATCGATCTCCTGCGCACGTGCCAGCGCAAGACCGGCGTGGTGGCCGCGCTCCTCCACCACGTGCTTGATCTCCTTCTCCTTGTCCTCCAGGAGCTTCGTCTGGCTGCGCAGCTGGGTGTAAAGGGAAGCGAGGATCTGGTCGTAGCCCGCGGCCATGCCCGCAAGGTCGCTGCGGGCCTTGTCCAGCACCGGTGCGGGATCGCCGCCCACTGCAGCGGACAGCAGTGTCTTGTAGACCGACTGGGTGAGGCGGCCTATCTCGCCCGCGGGCAGGCTGCCCTCGCTGCCGTGGTGACGCAGTTCCTTGTGCACGAAGCGCGCGGCTTCGGCGTCGACGCGCGCCTCATCCGCGAGCCAGTTGAGGCCCAGCTTCGCCCAGGCGGGTTTGAGCACGCCCTTCCAGTCCTTGAGCAGCGCCGCATAATCCACGATGACCCGCGGTCCGCCGCGGCTCGCCGCCTCCGCATCCAGGAGATAGCGCAGGCTCAAGAGCGCGGACTTCTCGGCGGTGAAGTGGTTGCGTGCCTTCAGGGACGCGATGATCTCCACAGGTTCGCGGGTGGCGATCACGTAGCAGGGTTCCCAGCCCAGCTCCTGCAGCATTTCCCGCCACAAGGGCAGGAGCCGGCATAGCCGTGGATCTTTGACGCAGGCAAGCTTCGCCTGGCCAAAGTCGCGGCGCAGCACCGCGAGCAGCGTCTGGCGCTGAGGCTGGATGGACTGATAGGTCCACCACTTGTCCGGCAGAGCTCGCACGTCATCCCAGGCGTAGCCCAGCCGCTCCAGGATCTCGTCGTGGATGCGCACGATCTCATCGTGCTCCCAGAAGCCCATGACGTTGTCCTGGCCCGCCGCCATCATGCGATCGCCCAGGTCCGCGCCCAGCAGGCGGCAACTGCCTGCCAGCAGCGAGGTGCCGCTCCGGTGCATACCCAGGATGACGATCATCTTCATGCGGGGCGTCTCCACATCGACGTGAGACGTGCCGCGAGGCCGCGGCGGATCCGCTCCACCGGCGGTGCCTGCAGCTGTCGACAATGCCCCAGGAACGCCTCCTGCATCTCGTCATAGGCCGCCGCGTCACCCCGTTCCTGGGGTTCCGGTGCGGCCAGGATGTCGCGATGTAGCTCCTCCGCCTCGCGGGCCGCGGCGGTCGATTCGTCCACCGGCACCGATTCCCGCTCCACCTCGGAACTGTTGATCTTGTTGTTCAGGGGTTTGAGGCAATCGGCCGCATACTCTTCACGCAGGAATGCCAGCACCCGTTGGAAGGCCTGTTCGGGGTGGCTGGTGAAATCCTCGTAGCGCACCCGGAGCATCCTCTCCCTGCCCAGGGCCCGTTCCGCCAGCCAGGAAGCGCGCGTGAGCCTCAGCCAGGTGCGGTAAGCCTCGTCGTGGCCGTAGTCGCGTGCGCCGATGCGCGAGAACTTCATGAGTGAACGGGCCACGTCATGGGGATTGCGCATCAGGTGGATGAACCGCGCCTCCGGAAACATTTTCACCAGGGGATACACGAAATGGGAATTCTCCGGCGTAGCGTCCACCCATCGGAGCTTGGGATCCTGGGGCGAACGGCGGCGATGCAGCTCGCCCTTCACCTTGCGCTCGGTCTTCTCGATGAGCAGGGGATTGGTGGTCTGCATCAGGCGCTCGACGCCGTCGCCCATCAGGCGGTAGAACTCGTCGATTCCGATGTCGATCTGGCCCAGGTGGGAGAACTTGCCGTTGATGGTGGCGAGCCTATAGAGGTTGTCGAGATCCACGCCCAGGCGCGCCAACCAGTTGGTCTCCGGCAGGTTCACCAGGTTCGGGTGCTGGCCGAGGCACCAGCAGAAGATGCTGGTGCCGGAACGGTACGAACCGACGACGAACACTGGACTGTTCTTTTGGTCCGTGACCATGGATCCTTAGGCCTTTCAAAACGCGTTTCGGCAGCGGAAACTCGGGCAAGACTCTGAATTTTATCTTAATTCCCCCCGCCGCGCCCCTTTTCAGCCGCGCTTCGGCGGTTCGTAGGGCTGGAGCACGCCGTCGCGGCCGTAACCCATGGCAGCCAATTCAGCGCCGGCGATGCGCCAGGCCAGCGCCTGGTCGCGGGTCGTGAAGCTTTCATGCCATTCCCCGGCCACGCCCTTGCGCATCACATCCTCGGCCGCCACCCCCTGAGGCCGGCCGGTCATGGCCTCGAAGGAACTGGCCTTGGCCACCGCCGCGACCGTCCCGGGTGTAGCATCGGCGCCAAGCCATGCGAGCAGGCGGGCGAAGTGCCCATCGAAGTCCGCCAGCAGGTCTTCGTAGCGCATCACGTAGAGTTCACTCCGCTCCGCCGCCGCCCTCACCCGCCGCACCCGGTCTGCCCAGACGCCCATGGAACGGCCGAGGCGCCAATCGGGTCCGTGGCCCCTGAGGCGCCGGAGCGAGGTGAGGCTTCGGATGCCAGCATCGCGCAGGAACGCCAGGGGCTTCACGAAACTCAGATGGCCGTGGTGCCAGGCCATGCGCCGTGTTCGCATGAGTTCGCGGTAATGGAACGCAGACACGGCGGCGTCGCGGCCGTCGCGCACGATGGCGATCCGGGGCGCCTCAGGACGCCAGTCACTGAGTGCATCCAAGCAGAGGATCTGGTCCGCGCCCTTCAGCACCAACCGCCGCTCACGCGGCAGTCCGGGTGCGAGCGCCGCTAGTAAGCCGTCCATGGCCGCCTGCGGCGTGCTTGCACGCCGCAATGCGGCGAACGCGTTCGCCAAGAGCTCCGGCGTGAAATTCTGGAAGCTCAGCGGCTTGCCCCGGGAAACCCACGGCCCACCCTTGGGGCCGTCAGCGGCAAACAGTTGCGCGAGCCCGGCCACCGCTTCGTCGGGCGGAAGGCCATAGAGCGGACGCGCGCGCTCGAGTTGTTCCGTGCGCAGAGCGCAGAAGGCGCTTCTGCCGAAGACATTTGCGAGCCGTTCGCGTTCGGGCAGCAACCGGCGGCCGCTACGTCCCGCCACGGAGCGCAGTACGTCCAGTTCCCGGAGCGCGGCGAACTCCGGGTGCGCCGCCAGCGCCGCCAACAGCCAACTGGTGCCGTTCTTATAGAGACCGACGATAAAGACCGGATCAGTAAACGGCGGACGTGGGCTCATGTCTGTGGCGCGGCCAGCCTCAGACTCTGCTGGTAGTGCTCGACCACCGTCCGGGGTTCGCCTACCTCCACGGTCACACCCTGGTTGACCCATACCACCCGGTCGCAAAGATCCAGGATGGTCTCGGGATAATGGGTGACGATCACCACGGTCTTGTCGGAAGCGATCTTGGCACGCATGGCGGCGGAGGACTTCTCGCGGAAACTGGCGTCGCCGGTGCCCAGCACCTCGTCCACCAGTAGCACGTCCGGGTCCGCCTGGAAGGCGACGGTGAACCCGAGGCGTGCGCGCATGCCGGAGGAATAGGTGCGTACCGGCTGGTCGATGAACTGCTCCAGTTCTGCGAAGCGCACCATCTCGTCCATGCGCTCTTCCACCTCGCGGCGGGTGAGTCCCAGCAGGATGCCGGAAAGGATGGCGTTCTGACGTCCGGTGAGCGAGGGGATGAACCCTGCCTGCAGCGCCAGGAGCGAGACGCGCTCGGTCTGGCGGATGACCACGCCGTAGTCCGGAGCCAGGATACCCGCCAGGAGGCGCAGCAGCGTGCTCTTGCCGGCACCGTTGCGGCCGATGACCCCCAGGGTCTCGCCGTGCTTCAGGTCGAAGCTCACGTCGTGCAGAGCCCAGAACGCGCTGCTGCGCATGAAGCCGGCCTTGCGGCGGTAGCGCACACCCACGTTCTTGAGTTCGATGATGGTCTGTCCGCTCATGCCAACCTCAGCCGATCATCAGTTTGGGATAAGCGCGGTCGAAGCGCTGAAGGAGCAGCACTGCTACGGCGTAGATCGCGAGCGAGAACGCCGCCACCGCGCTGAGCGCGCCCCAGTCCGGCCATTCGTGCTCGAGGAGAACGGCGCGGAAGCCCGCGATGACATGCACCATTGGGTTGAACTCCAGCACCCGCGCTAGATGCGGCGGCAACCGTCTCACGTCGTTGAAAACCCCGGAGACGAACATCATCACGATCAGGCCGTTGGTGATCACCAGGTCCAGGTCAGGCACTAGCGGCACCACGGCCGCTGCCAGCGAGGCCAGTGCCAGGGTCAGTAGGAGTTCCACCGCCACCAGCGCGGGCAGCGCCAGCCAGGTGGGAGCGGCCCCCTGGTCCGCGCCGGCGAACAAGAGCAGCAGTCCGAGGATGATGAAGAACTTCATGCTGTTGGTGACCAGCACCATCCACGGCAGCACATATTTCGGCAGGTACACCTGCTGGATCAGGCCGCTATTGGCCTGGATGATCCCGCCGCCGTTCTGCACCGTGCTCGCGAACAGCTTCCAGGGCACCAGGCCGCAGAGCAAGAACAGCAGCATATGGGCGCCGCCGGCCCGTATCCCGAGACCGAAGGCCACGTAGAAGGCCAGCATGTACAAGAGCGGCTCCAGCACCCACCAAACGAAGCCCACGTAGCCGCGGGCGGCGTCGGCGTGCAGGTCTGCGAGCCCCTTGTACCAGACGAGCTCCATGTAGCGCGGTGTGCGCATCAGCCCGCCGCTCCCAGGCCGCGGCGCTCGGCGGCGGCCTTCTGACCCGCCACCGCCTCGCACCAGTCGAGGTGCGTAAGGTACCAGTCCACGGTATGGGCGAGGCCGCTGGCCAGGTCCTCCGCGGGCTGCCAGCCCAGCTCCTTTCTAATGTGACGGATGTCGATGGCATAACGCCGATCGTGGCCGGGCCGGTCCTGCACGAACTTGATGAGGGATCCGTGGGGCCGGTGCCTCGAGTCCGGTCGGCGTTTGTCCAGGAGCCCGCAAATGGTGTGGACGATCTCGATGTTCGTACGCTCGCCGTTGCCTCCCACGTTGTAGGTCTCCCCCAGCTTGCCGCGCTGGATGACCGCGTCGATGGCGTTGCAGTGGTCCGCCACGTAGAGCCAGTCGCGCACGTTCTTGCCGTCGCCGTAGACCGGGATGGGCCGGCCGGCCAGCGCGTTCAGGATGATCACCGGGATGAGTTTCTCCGGGAACTGGTAAGGGCCGTAGTTGTTGGAGCAGTTGGTGAGGGTCACCGGCAGGCCGTAGGTGCGGTGATAGGCGCGCACGAGGTGGTCGGAGGCGGCCTTACTGGCGGAATAAGGCGAACTCGGATCGTAGGGTGTCCGCTCGTGGAAGGCCGGGTCCGTGGGCGAGAGGGAGCCGTATACCTCGTCGGTGGAAACGTGGTGGAAACGGAAATTGCCCGGCTTGCCGGCCCACTCCGTCTTGGCCACCTTGAGCAGCGAGTGTGTGCCAAGGATGTTGGTGCGAATGAAGGCATCGGGTCCGTCGATGGAGCGATCCACGTGGGACTCGGCGGCGAAATGAACCACGGTGTCGATGTGCTCCCCGCGCATCAGTTCGGTCACCAGCGTCTCGTCACAGATATCGCCGTGCACGAAACGGAAGTTTGGATTCCCCTCCGCCTCCCTGAGGTTAAGGCGGTTGCCGGCATAGGTGAGGGCGTCCAGTACCACTGCCCGGTCACCGGGGTGGGCCTTGAGCCAGTGATGCACGAAGTTGGCGCCGATGAAGCCCGCGCCGCCGGTGATCAGGACTTTACGCATCTTTGAGTTCCATGAGCATCTTCTTCAGGTTGTCGCGCCATGGGGCGGCACGCAAATGCAGGGCCTCCTCCGTGGAGCGATGATCTAGCACGCTGTAGGCCGGGCGCCGCGCCAGCGTCGGATACTCCGCGGTAGTGATGGGCAGCACCTGCACCTCGCGTTGCAGCAGACCTAGGATCCTCGCCTCCGCGGCGATTGCCACGGCGAAATCGTACCAGCTTGCAGTGCCGGCATCCGTCCAGTGATGGATGCCGTGGAGCCCGGGATCGGCAGTGGCGGCCCAGAGCACCTCGGCGACGGACGTGGCCCAGGTGGGACTCCCCATCTGGTCCTTCACCACTTTCACGCTGCCACGCTCGCCCATTAGCCTCAGCATGGTGCGCACGAAATTGTGGCCCTTCGCGGCATACACCCAAGCGGTGCGCAGCACCAGGGCTCCACCTGTGGACGCTTCCAGCGCCCGCCGCTCGCCTTCCAGCTTGCTCTGGCCATAGGCCCCGAGGGGCGCCGTGGCAGCGTCCGGTCGGTAGGGTTCCTTCGCCTTTCCATCGAAGACGAAGTCCGTGGAGATGTGCAGCAGCCGCGCGCCGTGCCGGCGCGCCGCCTCGGCGAGGTGACCCGGCCCTTCGCCGTTGACCCGGCGCGCAAGGTCCGGCTCGCTCTCGGCCCTGTCCACCGCCGTATAGGCGGCGGCGTTAACAATGACGTCCGGTTTAAGTGCATCGACGGCGTGTGCAATCGCCTTGCCGTCTCCCACGTCCAGTTCCTTGCGCCCCAGGGCGTGCACGTCCGCGGAGACGGGTTTGAGCCTCAGCAGGGCGTCCGCCACCTGGCCGCCCTTGCCGGTGATGAGCACCCTCACGGGAAGCAGTCCGCGTCGGCGAGGGCCTTGCCGTGCTGGTCCTTGGCCGAGAGCAGCGGCACGCGGCCCTCGAGGGGCCAGACGATGCCCAGGCTGGGATCATCCCAGCGCAGGGTGCGCTCGTGTTCCGGTGCGTAGAAATCCGAACACTTGTAGAAGAACTCGGCAGATTCCGACAGTACATAGAACCCGTGGGCGAAACCGGGCGGCACCCAAAGCTGGTGCTTGTTGTCGCCCGAGAGGATCGTGCCGACCCATTTGCCGAAGCTGGGCGAACTGCGCCGGATGTCCACCGCCACGTCGAAAACCTCGCCGGCGGTGACCCGTACCAGCTTCCCTTGGGGTTTGAGTATCTGGTAATGCAACCCGCGCAGGGTCCCCTGCACCGAACAGCTGTAGTTGTCTTGCACGAAGGCCGCGTCCAGGCCAGCGGAGGCGAACTTGCGCGCCTCCCAACTCTCGAAGAACCAACCGCGGACGTCGCCCAACACCTTGGGTTTGACGAGCACCACGTCAGGAATAGTGAGCCGCTCGAATTCCATCAGGGTGCAGCCTCGCGCAGCACCTTCATGAGGTACTGGCCGTAACCGCTCTTGAGGAGCGGCTGGGCAAGGCGTTCCATCTGGCCGGCGTCGATGAACCCCTGGTGGAAGGCCACCTCCTCGGGACAGGCAATCTTGAGCCCCTGCCGGTTCTCGATGGTCTCGATGAAGTTGGCGGCGTCCAGCAGCGACTCGTGGGTGCCGGTGTCCAGCCAGGCCACGCCGCGGCCAAGAGTCTCTACCTGCAGTGTGCCTTTCTTCAGGTAAGCACCGTTGGCGTCGGTGATCTCCAGTTCGCCCCGGGCCGACGGCTTCAGGGACTTGGCCACGTCCACGATGCCGTTGTCGTAGAAGTAGAGCCCGGTGACCGCATAACTCGACTTCGGCTGCTTCGGCTTCTCCTCGATGCCGAGGGCCTTGCCCTGCTTGTCGAAGTGCACCACGCCGTAGCGTTCCGGGTCCTTGACGTAATAAGCGAACACGGTAGCACCCTGCTCGCGTTTCGCGGCACGCTTCAGCTGCTCTGTGAAGCCCTGGCCATAGAAGATGTTGTCACCCAGGATCAAACAGACGTTGTCGCCGCCGATGAACTTCTCTCCCAGGATGAACGCCTGGGCCAGGCCGTCGGGACTCGGTTGCACCACGTAGCTCAGAGAGACACCCCACTGGGAACCGTCCCCCAGCAGCGCCTTGAACATGGGCAAGTCCGTAGGCGTGGAGATGATGAGCACGTCGCGTATGCCAGCCAGCATCAACGTGGTGAGCGGGTAATACACCATTGGCTTGTCGTACACCGGCAACAGCTGCTTGCTGACGACATGCGTCACCGGATGCAGGCGTGTGCCGGAGCCGCCGGCCAGGATGATGCCCTTGTATTTCATGTTTTGTCCCCAACTTAACCGTGCTTCAGTATTCCCCGGCTCCGCAGGTATTGCACGACCTGGGAGATGCACTCCTCGACGCTATCACGGTCGGAGTGCAGCGTGATCTCTGCCGCCTGAGGCGCCTCGTAGGGCGCGTCGATGCCAGTGAAGTTCTTGATCTCGCCGGCGCGCGCCTTGCGATATAGGCCTTTAGGGTCGCGCTGCTCGCAGACTTCCAGCGGCGTATCCAGGAAGACCTCCATGAATTCTCCCTCGCCCAGCAGTTCACGCACCAGGCGCCGGTCGGCGCGGAACGGCGAGATGAACGCGGTGATGACGATCAACCCGGAATCCACGAACAGCCGGGCCACCTCGCCGATGCGGCGGATGTTCTCCACCCGCGCCTCGTCGCTGAACCCCAGATCCTTGTTGAGGCCGTGACGCACGTTGTCGCCGTCCAATAGATAGGAGTGATAGCCCTCCACGAACAGCGCCTGTTCCAGGGCGTTTGCCACTGTGGACTTACCGGAACCCGACAGGCCCGTGAGCCAGATAACGCAGGGCTGCTGCCCCTTCTGGTTTGCACGCTGGGTACGGCTCACCTTGTGCTCGTGCCATACCACGTTCTCGGACTTGTCCTGCTGGGGCAGCTTGAGCGCCCGCGCTACCATACCGGCGCCCACGGTGCCGTTGCTCAGACGGTCGATGACGATGAAGGCGCCGGTATTGCGCGACACCGCGTAGGGATCGAAAGCCACGGGTTCGCTGAACACCACCTTGCATTGGGCGATCTGGTTGAGCTTGAGGTCGTCGGCGAAATCCTTCTCCAGGGTGTTCACGTCCACCACATAGTGGATCTTCTCGATCATCCCGGACACGTTCTTGGTGCCGAGCTTGAAGAGGTACTGCTTGCCCGGCAGCATCGGCGCGTCCGCCATCCAGATGAGCCATGCATCGAGGCTAGCGCCCACGTGCGGGGCTCGCTCGCTGTGCACCAGTACGTCGCCGCGGCTGACGTCGATCTCGTCCGCCAGGGTCACGGTCACCGCCATGGGCGCGTGGGCCTCGTCGAGCTCGCCCTCGTAGGTGAGGATCGAGTTCACGCGGCTCGCGCGCCGCGAGGGCAGAGCCATCACGGTGTCGTCCTTGCGCAGCACGCCGGCCGCGAGCGTGCCGCAGAAGCCGCGGAAGTCGGGATCCGGACGGTTCACATACTGTACCGGTAGACGCAGGTCCTTAAAATTCACATCGTCCGTCACATCCACGCTCTCCAGGATCTCCAGCAGCGTGGGCCCGGCGTACCAGGGCATGCCCTCGCCGCGGTTCACTACGTTGTCGCCCCTGAGTGCGGAGACCGGCACGAAGCGGATGTCCGGCAGTTCCAGGGACTTGGCAAGCTCCTGGTAGTCGGCGCAGATGCGTTCGAATACGACTCTGTCCCAGCCCATCAGGTCCATCTTGTTCACCGCCACCACCGCGTGGCGGATGCCCAGCAGCGAGACGATGAAGCTGTGGCGCCGCGTCTGGGTGAGCACGCCCTTGCGCGCGTCGATGAGGATCACCGCCAGGTTGGCGGTGGACGCGCCGGTGGCCATGTTGCGCGTGTACTGCTCGTGGCCCGGAGTGTCCGCGATGATGAACTTGCGCTTGTCGGTGGAGAAATAGCGGTAGGCCACGTCGATGGTGATGCCCTGCTCACGCTCCGACTGCAGGCCGTCCACCAGGAGCGCCAGGTCCACCGCCTCGCCGGTGGTGCCGTGTTTCTTACTGTCCTTCTCCAGCGCGCTGAGCTGGTCGTCGAGGATCATGTCGGTGTCAAACAGCAGCCGGCCGATGAGCGTGCTCTTGCCGTCGTCGACGCTGCCGCAGGTGATGAAGCGCAGCAGTTCCTGGCGCTGGTATTGCGCGAGGTAAGCCTCGATGTCGCGGCGGATGAGGTCGTGACGGGAGGCCATCAGAAGTAGCCCTCGCGCTTCTTCTGCTCCATGGAGCCCGCCTGGTCGTGGTCGATCATGCGGCCCTGGCGCTCGGAGGTCCGGGTCAGCAGCATCTCCTGGATGATCTCCGGTACCGTCGCGGCACTGGAACGGACCGCGCCGGAAAGCGGGTAGCAGCCGAGGGTGCGGAAACGCACGGTCTCCGTGCGCGGCTGCTCGCCGGGGTGGAGGCGCATGCGCTCATCGTCCACCATGATGAGCGCGCCGTCCCGGTCCACCACAGGCCTGGGCTTCGCGAAGTACAGGGGCACCACCGGGATGTGCTCGAGGTGCACGTACTGCCACACGTCCAGTTCGGTCCAGTTGGAGAGCGGGAACACGCGGATGCTCTCGCCCTTGTTGATGCGCCCGTTATAGAGGTTCCAGAGCTCGGGCCGCTGGTTCTTGGGGTCCCAGCGGTGGTTGTGGTCGCGGAAGGAGTAGACGCGCTCCTTGGCACGGGATTTCTCCTCGTCGCGCCGGGCGCCGCCGAAGGCCGCGTCGAAGGCGTGTTTGGACAGCGCCTGCTTCAGCGACTCGGTCTTCATGATGTCGGTATACTTCTTGCTGCCGTGGTCGAAGGGGTTGATGCCCGCCTTCACGCCCTCCTGGTTCACGTACACGATCAGCTCCACCCCGAGCCGCTTCGCGGTCTCGTCACGGAAGCGGATCATGTCGCGGAACTTCCACGTGGTGTCGATGTGTAGCAGCGGGAACGGCGGCTTGGCCGGATGGAAGGCCTTGAGCGCCAGTTGCAGCATCACCGACGAGTCCTTGCCGATGGAATACAGCATCACCGGTCGCTCGAATTCGGCAGCGACCTCGCGGATGATGTGGATGCTCTCAGCCTCAAGCTGCTTGAGATGATTGAGACGGTAGTCCTTGATCACGCTGCGCCTGCCGGGAGAGCCCTGTTGCGGTATACGCCCTTCAAGGTCGCGGGACCGCGGGGCGAACCGCGGATTTTACACGCCCAGACGGGCCGGCGCAGCCCGGCAAGCCCGAAATCGCCGTGATTTCGCCGGCAAACGGGTCATGGCCGCACGGCGGGGTCCGGCCAGAGATAGGCGTGGCGGGCGCGCATCCCCGCGGAGAACGCGTTGAGCTGGTGGCTCTGCAAAATCTGGATCACTTGCCGCCGCGGTGCTTCAGGCCATTTGCAGGGCGTGATGTCGGGCAGGCAGCCCTGGGGCGGATGCGCTGGGTCCTTCGCCAGCGCCTGCATCTGCGCTGCCACCCGCTGGTTATATTTGTCCACGTAGGGCTGAACCTTCCAGGCCAGCAGCGCTGAATAAACGTTCAGGCCCAGCAATAACGTGCAGGCGCCAGCGGCCCAGACGCCGTAGTCGCGGGGCCTGAGGCGGGATGCGCCCATCCGACTCCACATGAGCAGCATGGCCACCAGCTGCAGCTGGTAGAAAGCCACGTAGCGCGGTTGCAGCAGATAGTCGAAGTCGTGCTCGGGGATGCGGCTCACCATCATGCCCACCACGGTGCCATAGGTATAGAGCATCAGGCCACCGGCAACGAAGGCCACACGGTTGTGGCGCTCGCGAACGAACCGCCACCAGAACCAGATGTGTAAGGGCCAAACCAACACCGCCGGCACCGCCATGATCTCCCAGGGATGGAGCTGCTGCGGCCGCGGCTCCAACAAGGCGGCGCCAAAGGGCGCTATCAGCAGCTTCCATGCACTGTCGAGATGGTGCAGCAGGTAACTACCCGAATTCAGTAGAGCGTCCACCCCCAACGGGCTGTTGGCGGTGCCTGTGAGCCAGGTGAACAGATGCTGGTAGATAAAGAGCCCCAGGAACGCCGCCAGAGCGGCGGCGGCGGCGCGCCAGCGATGCGGCGAACTGGGCATGCGTGCCAGCAGCAACAGCACCCCACCCAGCACCGCCAAGGTGGCGAAGGTATCCAGCAGTACCAACACGGCGAAGGTCAACAGGCCGAGCCGGAACCAGGCTCCGCGCTCGCTCAACCCCGCGGCGAAGTATAAATAGAGGCTGATGCCGAGCGTGCCGGTATAGACCAACGCCGTCACCAGAGGCCAGCCATAATCGCCGTACGCATTCAGCGAGAGGATTACTGCCCCAAGGCCGAAGGGCAACAGCGCGCGCGCCCATTCCGGTTGTCCAGCGGGACGCGGCTCGCGCCAGGCCAAGAAGGTCAGCAACACGACGCAGGCTGCTGCCAGCAGCGCGCCCAAGAGTCCTTGCAACGTGAAATCCATCTGGAACCATTTCACCAAGGCGAGCAGCACCAGGCGGTTGATTGGTTGGGCGTTCTCATCGGGTCCACGCTTATAGAAGAAATCCATGATGCCGAGGTGGCCCTCAAGGTAGGACTTGACGATGGTATTGGTGTAATACCAGTCATCTCCGCGCAGTAGTGGCGACCCCAGACGGTAGGCGTAACAGCAGACACAAACCGTCATCGCCAGTAGCGTCAACCCGATCAGGAGTTGCAGCGGCAGGCGTACGTCCTTCCAGGTGAAAACGCGGATGGTCATGGCGCGGATCCTTCGCCGCCCAGGTGTGCGGTGCGGAATGTCAGGTATTTGTGGCCCGCAAAGCTCGTGAACACCGGCACGATCAGACCGATGGCGTGCGCCACGCTCTCGGGCTGCCAGCGCATACCGAGTGCGGGGAACACCCAGCGGTCGAACATCAGGCTGATGGCCACGGTCTGCAGCACGGCAGCCAGGTTGACCGCGGTGAACCACCAGGCCTGATGGTGCAACGGCCGGTCGCTACCCTCAAAGACAAACTGCCGGTTGATGATGAACGCAGTGAGCATGCCGACGCAGTAGGCCAGCACGATCGCCGGCACGTAAGGCATCCAGTTGCTCAGCAGGATGCGCGAGCCGAAATTGACCACCGCCGCGAAACCGCCCGCCGCCACGAACTTGACGAATTGGCGAGTGATCACGGTGCCGCGCCCAGCGCCACTTGCACCAGCTCCCGCCCGACCTTGACGCTCTCGGAGATGGAGCGGTCTTCCGGGTAGTAATAGGAGGTGTCCGCCATGAAGAAGCCTTCCACCGGCGTCCTCATGGGCGGCAGCAGGTCATAGAAACCGGGCGGGCAGATGGTCTGGGCGAAGTCGTAGCGATGGCAATGCTTAGCCAGCACCCAGTCGGGCCGGAAGGCCGGATTGAGCCTCGGCAGGTAACCGAGCACCTTGTCGATCAGAGCGTCGTTGGACAGCGCCCAGCGTGGATGGGTCTTGGGCATGTAGAACGGCGCATAGACGATGCTCGGCCCCAGCTTGTTGAGGTTGGAATACTCGATGACGCCGGGGATCTCCATTCCGGGGTCGTTGATGTTCATCCAGAAGTTCTCGGTCAGGGGCTGCTTCAGCTTGAGGATCACGCAGGCCACAGGGATGTTCTTGATGGCACGCACCTGCTCCAGGAAGTCGGGGGGCAGGTCCGGTACCACCTGGGGCACATACTGGATGGGAGCGGTCCATAGCATCGCGTCGCAGCGGACCTCCTTGCCGCCGGCCACGATGCCGGTGATCCGGCCGTCCTTCACGGCCACCTTGTCGATGCCGCACTTGAGGTGGATGCGGCCGCCACGATCCTCGATGAACTTGCGCATCTCCTTCAAGAGCGTCGCCGAGCCGCCTTCCAGGTAACCGAGGCTCTCCTGCATCAGGCTCTTGCGCGAAAGCGCCACCCGTTTGATGCGGGTACCGATCCAGGCGGCGGAAAGGTGCTCGGTGTACTCGTAGAACTTGAGCTCGAACAGGCTTTTCCACAGCACATCGTAGGCACGCTGTCCCAGCCATTTGCGCAACCATTGGGTCGCGACCACCCGGTCCAATGGCCGCCAGTTGCTGATGCTCTTGGTGTACATCACGTGCAGCGCGTAGCGGAACTTGCTGACGATGTCGAGGCGATCGAACTTGAGTAATGCGAACGGTGTGCCCCACTTATACAGCTTGCCGTCGTAGTAGAAACCCATCTTGGTATCGGTCCAGCGCAGCGTGTGGCTCAGACCCAGCTCCTCCAGCAGGTCGAACATGGGTTTGTCAGGCTTGCATATGAAATGATAATAGCGTTCGATCTCGAGACCGTCGAAGTTGAAAGTCGCCGACATGCCTCCGATGCGGTCATCGCGCTCATAAAGATCGACTTCGTGTCCCTGTTTGAGCAATTCCATGGCGCACATCAGGCCCATGGGACCGGCGCCGAGCACGACAAATCTCTTCTTCGCCATGATTTTCTTCCTGATATCAGCGTTTGAGCACGATGTGGCTGTAGCGGGGATCGCAGTAGCTCTCGCGCACTGCCTCATCGAAGGGGGTCTGACGGATGCCGAACTCCTTATAGGTATCCACGCCCTTAAACTCGTCACCCGCCGTGAGCGCCTTCAATTGGTCGGCGGTGAACGGCGGCTTGCGGCTGAACACCGCGTAGAGCCTGAGCAGGGACCGGAACAGCCCATAGGGGATGTGCACGATCAGCGTGTGCAGCCCTTTCGCCCTCTTGATGGTATGGATGATATCCACGTAATCGATACGGGTGTCGCCCACGAGGTCGTAGACCGCCCCATCCGGCTGCCGCTCCATGCACTTGATGATACAGCGGCAGAAATCCCGCTCGTACAGCGGCTGCCGCATGTAGCGGCCGTCACCGGGGATCGGGA
Organism: Gammaproteobacteria bacterium; assembly: GCA_035308065.1. GTDB lineage: Bacteria > Pseudomonadota > Gammaproteobacteria > Natronospirales > REEB76 > DASUBN01. Next base: position 16,656 of record DATGHI010000175.1, read on the forward strand.
AGACCGGCGTGCGCGCCATGAAACGCGACAGCCAGCCGAGGTGCTTGGGGTCGAACCAGCCGAACATCAGCGTCGGACGCAGGACGCAGTGTTTCAGCCCGCTCTCCATCACGAGCTTCTCCTGGGCTTTCTTGGTCTCGGTGTAGTCGTCCTTGGCCACCGAGTTCACCACCGAGGAACTGATGTGCACCAGGTAGGGCACGCGGTGTCGGGCCGCCGCCTGCAACACCAGCTTGGTGGCCTCGATGTTGTTGCGCACGAACAGCCCGGAGAACTTGCCGGTGATCTGGGCATGCAGCTGCACCACGCAGGCCGCTCCGGCGAAGCTCTCGGTCCAGGGGCCGGGCTCCGCCAGGTCGGCGAGTTCAGCTTCCACGTCCGGATGCAGCTTGCGCAGCACTTCGAGGTTGTAAGCGTGCTTGTCGAGGGCCACGAGCCGTGTGTAGCCCTGCGCCTTCAACTCGACCACGAGATTCTGGCCCACGAGGCCAGCGGCGCCGGTCAGGACGATCTTTGCGTCTTTATCGAGCATGTCAGAGCTTGATCCGTTTGAAGATCCCTTCCGGGATGTGCTTGATGACGAGCATGATGCCCCACCAGAACCACGGCAGGTACACGACGCTGCGGCGCCTGTCGATGGCGCGCACGATGCCACGGGCGACCGACTGTGGACTTGCCCACAGGGTCCCTTTCTTGAAATCCCGAGTCATGGGCGTGTCCACGAAACCCGGCTTGATCGTGACCACGGCGACGCCGGACTTGGCGAGGCGCTGTCGCAATCCGCTCAGGTAGGCGCTCAAGGCCGCCTTCGCTGAACCATATATATAGTTGCTCTGGCGGCCGCGGTCGCCGGCCACCGAAGAGATCGCCGCGATCACGCCCCGCCCTTCCGGCTGCATGCGCTGGGCCAGCAGCGTCAGGAACGCGATCGCTGACAGTCCGTTGGTACCGAATTCCCTCAGGGTGAGCGCCACCGAGGCCTCGCAGGCCGCCTGATCCGGCAG
>DATGHI010000176.1:0-4894 GCA_035308065.1 Gammaproteobacteria bacterium
TCTATATTATTGGAAATATGGAAGCAAAAAACGCCATCCGGGCCCTAAGCGCCCTGGCTCATGAGACCCGCCTCGCCATCTACCGCCTGCTGGTGCAGGCCGGTAAAGAGGGGCTCGCCGTCGGCGCCATCGGCGAGAAACTGAAACTTGCCCCGGCCACACTCTCGTTCCACCTGGCTGGATTGCGTCATGCCGGCCTCGTCACCGCGCGCCGCGAGGGCCGCACCCTCTACCAGGCCGCCGACTATGCCGCCATGAACGGGCTTGTCGGCTACTTGTCCGAAAACTGTTGCCAGGGTGCGGACTGCGGCGTGGCCGCCTGCGCTCCCGCCAAGACTTCCAAACCGGAGAAAGCCCATGAAACGCCTGCACGTGCACGTCGCCGTCGCTGATCTCGGCCAGTCCATCCGTTTCTATTCCACCCTGTTCGGCACCGATCCCTCGGTGCAGAAGGGCGACTACGCCAAGTGGATGCTCGAGGATCCTCGGGTGAATTTTGCCATCTCCACCCGCGGCAAGCAGCCGGGCCTCGATCACTTGGGGATACAGGCGGAGAGCCGCGAGGAACTGAACGAGATCGCCGGGCGCCTGAAAGCGGCGGAAGTCGCGACCCAGGATCAAGCCGCGACGCGCTGCTGCTACGCCCAATCCACCAAGACCTGGAGCGCGGACCCGCAAGGCATCGCATGGGAAAGCTTCTATACTTTCGGCGGGAGTACTACCTACGGCGAGGGCGACCGCCAGGATCAGGTGCAGATGAGCCCGGGTAAGCCGGTGATCGAGAAGGGCGGCGCCTGCTGCGTCCAGCCCGGCGCCTGAGCCGTCCCATGTCCGGTAAGAAGGCCTTTAACGTCCTGTTCCTCTGCACCGGCAACTCCGCCCGCTCCATCCTGGCCGAGGCCCTGCTGAACAGCCTCGCCATCGGCCAGGGCAGGTTCCGGGCTTACAGTGCCGGCAGCCACCCCAAGGACGCTGTGAATCCCTACGCGTTGAAGACGCTGGAACACAACAAGTTCCCCGTGGCCGGACTGCGCAGCAAGAACTGGGACGAGTTCGCGGCGCCGAGCGCCCCGGTGATGGATTTCGTATTCACCGTCTGCGACCAGGCGGCCGAGGAGCCTTGTCCCTACTGGCCCGGCCAACCCATGACCGCCCACTGGGGCGTGCCTGACCCGGCGGCGGTGGTGGGCAGCGACGAGGCGAAGCTCAAGGCCTTCCGCGACACGCTCATGGTGCTGAGCCGTCGCATCGAGTTGTTCGCGATCCTGCCGCTTGAAAAACTCGACAAGCTCGCAATTCAAAAGAAAATAAAAGAAATCGGTACTCAATGAAATCAGGCCAAATCTATGTTGCTGAGTTCCTCGGCAGCGCTTTTCTTTTAAGTGTAATAGTCGGCTCGGGCGTCATGGGCCAGCGGCTGGCGGGCGGGAACGAGGCGCTCACGCTGCTCGTCAACTCCACTGCAACGGGCGCGGGCCTCGTGGCGTTGATCCTCGCCTTCGGGCCCGTCTCCGGCGCCCACTTCAATCCCCTGGTGAGCGTGCTCATGGCGCGCCGCGGCGAGTTGCCGTGGAAGAGTGTCCCGGCCTACACGCTGGCCCAAGTCCTGGGCGCAGTGGCGGGCGTCTTCGCCACCCACGCCATGTTCGGCCTGCCGCTCTTGGAGGCGGCCACCAAGCCACGGCCGGGTTTCGCGCTCATGTGGTCGGAGTTCGTGGCCACCCTGGGGCTGCTGCTGGTGATCCACCGGGTCTCGCGCTCCCGTCCCGAGGCCGTGGCCTACGCGGTCGGTTGTTACATCGCCGCCGCCTATTGGTTCACGTCCTCCACGTCCTTCGCCAATCCCGCCGTGACCCTGGCCCGCAGCCTTACGGACACGTTCACCGGCATCCGGCCCGCGGATGTGGCGGGTTTCCTGGCGGCGCAGCTTATGGCGACACTGTTTATTGTCATATGCGTTCACGCTCCTGTAAGAAAACAGTGACTATGCTTGGGGCCCCTCCCGATCACTCGATGATGGAGTTCCCCCATGGCAAAAAAGAGACGTCGCAAGAAGAGTGCCGGCAAGAAAAAGCCGGTGACCCGGAAGAAATCCGGCCGCAGGAAGAAAGCGGCCAAGAAGAAGGCTGCTCACCGCCAACCGGCACGCAAGAAGAGAGCCGCTGCTAGCAGGCCGCGGCCTGCGGCACAGGCCGAGCCCGCGGCCCCTGCGCCCACACCCATGGACACGCCGGTGGCGGACGTGAGCTACACCAGCACGTCCATGTTCCCAGGCTGAGCCGATCCCTCGCAAACCCGCGCCCCGCCGGGCACTTCGGCGGGGCGCGTCTTTATGGGCGGCATGAGCATCGGCCGGGGACTGGGGCTATGCTTTAGGTCCCCAAAGCACTCGCGCCAGGAGCCGCCGCCATGGCCAAGAGCAAGCCCCGCAAGAAGAAAACCGCGAAGAAACCGGCGAAGCCCATCGGCCTTTTCCCCAACGAGAGCGCCAAGTACCGGACCGCCCGCAGCAAGCTGTTCAAGGCGGAACTCGCCCTGCGCCGGCAGGTGGAGGCGGTGGCGAAGCTGCGCCGCAGGCTGCCGCTCGGCGGCGAGATACCCGAGGACTTCGTGTTCGACGAGGGCGCGGACGTGGTGGGCATGCGCAAGGTGCGGCTCTCGGAGCTGTTCGCCCCGGGCAAGGACACGCTGCTCCTCTACGGCTACATGTACAGCCTCGCCATGAATAACCCCTGTCCCATGTGCACGTCCATCCTGGATGCCCTGGACGGCCAGGTGCAGCACGTGAGCCAGCGCGCCAACATCGCGGTGGTGGCCAAATCCCCGCTGCCGCGCATCCTGACCTTCGCCCGCAACCGCGGTTGGCGCAACCTGCGCTTCCTTTCCTCGGCAGACAATAGCTACAACCGCATCTACCACGCGGAGGACGAGGAAGGCCGCCAGCTGCCCATGATGAACGTGTTCGTGAAGAAGGGCGACACGGTCCGGCACTTTTGGTCCAGCGAACTCTTGTACTCCAAGGCGGACCCGGGCCAGAACCAGCGGCATGTGGACATCTTCTGGCCGCTGTGGAACTTGCTGGACCTGACGCCTGAAGGCAGGGGTGGGGACTGGTATCCGAAGATCAGCTATCAATAGTTGAAACGAAGCGGGGAGGGGTCATGGACAACTCGAAGACTCTGGCGGCGCTGATCGGGCCGACGCTGGCGGCGCTCGGCGTCATGGTGCTGCTGAACCAGGCGGCCATGGTGACCCTGGTGAACGACCCCAATGAAGGGCCGATGATTGTGATGATTTCGGGGATACTGGTGTTCGTGGCAGGGCTCGCCATCGTCCGGGTGCACAACCGTTGGGTGAAGGGCTGGTCCGTGATCATCACCCTGGCCGGCTGGCTCGGCATCCTGAGCGGCTTGGCGCGCATGTTTTTCCCGTTGTTGGTACTCGGGATTGCCGGCCACATCATCCAGTTCGGTTTCGTTTTGCCCGCGGCGGCGGTCTTTCTCATGGCGGTCGGCGGGTTTCTTTCCTTTCGGGCCTACAGTTAGCCACGCTTCTTGTTGGTCTTCCGCTGAGGCTTGGGTTTCGCTGTGGATTCCGTCTTCACAAGCACGAGTTTCTTTGCTTTGATGCTGCTCTCGAGCCCCTTGGCCAGGTCGTCGCGGATGCTGGTCGCATCGAACTTCGCTCCGGGCCTGAGGCCAAACCAGCGGTTGCGACCGGCCTCCTTGGCCGCGTAGAGGGCGTGGTCCGCCAGATTCACGATCATCTCCCAGTCCACCCGGTCCGGGGCGCCGGCGAGGAAGGGGTATTCCGCGAAGCCGATGGAGCAGCTGATGCGCTGCGTGCTGCCGTCCGGCAACTCGTAACGGGTCTCGCCCACGGCCTTGTGGATACGGGAGATGACGTGGGCCACCTCGTCGCGGGGCATGGGCCGGAACACGATGAGGAATTCCTCGCCGCCCCAGCGGGCCACGTAGTGGCCGGCGCGGACGCTGGCCACCAGCACTTCGCCCACCTGCTTAAGCAGGGCGTCGCCGGCGAAATGCCCCTGCCGGTCGTTCACGTCCTTGAAGCGGTCCAGATCGGCGATGGCGAAGGCGATGACCTGATCCGCGTTGCCGGGCCGCTCGCGCTCGCGGCGGAAGTGGGCGAGATCCGCCGGCAGCTGCTGGCCCAGATAGCGCCGGTTCTTGAGGCCGGTCAAGGGATCGGTCTGGCTCGCGTCCTCCAGCTGGCGGTTGAGGACCCGTAAAGCCTCGGTGCGCTCCGCCACCACCTGTTCCAGGTATTCCCGCTGGCGCCGCAGGTTGCGTACCTGCAGGCGGTAGGCGAGCCAGGCGAGCAGCAGCACACCCAGCGCCGCCAGACTGCGGAACCACCAGCTTTCGTAGTAGCGTGGCTCGATGCGCAGCTCAAGGCTCGCCATGTCCGGCGCCCAGACTCCGGCGTTGTTGCTGCCGCGCACCTCGAAGACATAGTCCCCCGGCGACAGGTTGGTGTAGTTCACCACCCGCCGCGAGACGTCATCCACGTTCTTCCAGTCGTCGTCATAGCCCTGCAGGCGGTAGCTCAGCTGTACGCTGCGGGGGTTCTGGAAGCTCAACACCGAGAACCGGAACGCCAGGTCGCGGTCCCGCGAAGGCACCCGCAGCGGCGCGCCCGCCGCGTCGTGCCATTGGTCGCCGTAGCGCGCCTCTTCCACCACCACGGTGGGCACCACCTCGTTCATGTGCGCGCGGCGGGTGTCCACCGTGACCACACCATAGCGGCTTGGCAGCCACAGCTCTGCGCCGTCGAAGAAGCCGCGGGCGTTGCCGGCGCCGTTGCAACAGGAGCCTCGCATGCTGCCGGGCCACTCGCCTTCCTCGCTGACGATGCCCTGGGCGACGAGGTC
>DATGHI010000177.1:0-9645 GCA_035308065.1 Gammaproteobacteria bacterium
AGAGCGGCGCTTCTTCCGCAGCCTCATCCGCGTGAACGGCGTGGGTCCCAAGCTCGCCCTCACCATCCTCTCCGGTATCAGCGTCGACGGCTTCGTGCGCTGCATTCAGGAGAATGACACGGCGTCGCTGACACGCTTGCCCGGCATCGGCAAGAAGACCGCCGAGCGCCTGGTGGTGGAGATGCGCGACCGTCTCGATGACGTGGGCGCACCGGCCGCGGCCGGCGCCTCCGCTCACCCGCGGGACGAGGCCCTGAGCGCGCTGGTGTCGCTCGGCTACAAGCCCCAGGAGGCGAGCCACATGCTGCGCGCCATCAAGGAGAACGGCTTGAGCAGCGAAGAACTCATCCGCCGCGCGCTTCAGGGTGCGCTGCGTGGGGGACAATAAGCGATGAACGAGGAACGTATCGTCACCGCCCGCAACACCGCTGAGGACGAGGCCGTCGATCGCGCCATCCGCCCGCGCAGCCTCGCCGAATACGTGGGCCAGCCGGCGGTGCGTGAGCAGATGGAGATCTTCATCAGCGCTGCCAAGAAGCGCGGCGAGGCCTTGGACCACGTGCTGATCTTCGGCCCGCCCGGACTAGGCAAGACTACGCTGGCGCACATCATCGCCCACGAACTCGGCGTCAACCTGCGCCAGACCTCGGGGCCCGTGCTCGAGCGTCCGGGCGATCTCGCCGCGCTGCTGACCAACCTCGAGCCCCGCGATGTGCTGTTCGTGGATGAGATCCATCGCCTCTCCGCCGTGGTGGAGGAAGTACTCTACCCGGCTCTGGAGGACTACAAGCTCGACATCATGATCGGCGAGGGCCCTGCGGCGCGCTCCATCAAGTTGGAGCTCCCGCCCTTCACGCTGGTGGGCGCCACCACCCGTGCGGGGCTATTGACGTCGCCGTTGCGCGACCGCTTCGGAATCGTGCAGCGTCTGGAGTTCTACAACCAGGAAGAACTCACGAGCATCGTCACGCGCTCGGCGCGCATCCTCGCGCTCAAGATCGATGCGGAAGGCGCCCGCGAGATCGCTTCACGTTCCCGCGGCACCCCGCGCATCGCAAACCGGTTGTTGCGCCGGGTGCGCGACTATGCCGAGGTCAAGGCCGACGGCCGCATCACCGCCGACATCGCGCGCAAGGCCATGGATCTCCTGGACGTGGACCGTCACGGCTTCGACATGCTGGATGGCAAGCTCCTGATGGCGGTCATCGAGAAGTTCGACGGCGGGCCGGTGGGCGTGGACAGCCTGGCCGCCGCCATCAGCGAGGAGCGCGGCACCATCGAGGACGTGCTGGAGCCGTTCCTGATCCAGCAGGGTTTCCTGATGCGCACTGCCCGCGGCCGCATGGCGACCAAGACCGCCTATCAACACTTCGGCCTGACGCCGCCGCGTCGCGATCCTTCGGCCGATCTGTTTGACGATAAACCGGGTTGACGCATGGATCGGGTAAAGCGTGCGACGGGTCACAGTGCCGGCGCTGCCCGGGACATAGGCTGTAAACCGGAAACCGGTACGGACGCTCGTTTCACTTGGGACGTGCGCGTGTATTACGAGGATACCGACCTCGGCGGCGTGGTTTACCATGCCAATTACCTGCGTTTCATGGAGCGCGCGCGCACCGAATGGCTGCGTTCCCTGGGTTTCGAGCAAGATGCGCTCCGTGACCATCACGGCGTTCTGTTCGTAGTGGTGGAGGCGGAGGTGGCTTTTCGTCGTCCGGCGCGCTTCAACGATGAACTGGTGGTGAGCGTGGAAGTGCGGCGTTCGGGGCGGGCGAGTCTCGGATTCCACCAGGAGGTGCGCCGCGCCTCTGCCGGACATGAGCTGTTTTGCGCCGGCGAAATCAGGGTCGCCTGCATCGATGCCGATACCTTCAAACCCAGGGTCCTGCCGCAGGAGATCCTGAGGGAGCTCGTTGAATGAACGGAGAAGAATCCTTCCTGGAGATAGCGCTGCACGCCAGCCTGGTGGTGAAGTGCGTGCTGCTCATCCTGGTGGCGGCCTCGCTTGCCTCCTGGGCCATGATCTTCCGCAAGCGCCGAATGCTGCGCGAAGCCAAGGCCAAGGCCGAGGAGTTCGAAAAGCGCTTCTGGTCGGGCGGCGACCTGGCCGGCATATACAAGGAGATCACCAGCACCGGTGCGGAGAGCGGCATGGAGAACATCTTCGAAGCCGGATTCGCCGAGTTCGCGCGTCTGCGCAAGCAGAGCGACGATCCCTCGCAGGTGGTCGAGGGCGCCCGCCGCGCCATGCGCGTGGCGCAGATCCGCGAGGTGGACCGGCTGGAGGAGCACCTGGCCTTCCTCGCCACGGTCGGCTCTACCAGCCCCTATATCGGCCTGTTCGGCACGGTCTGGGGCATCATGAACGCGTTCCATTCCCTGGGTAATGTGCAGCATGCCACCATCGCCATGGTGGCGCCGGGCATCTCCGAGGCGCTCATCGCCACCGCCATGGGTCTGTTCGCGGCCATCCCCGCGGTTATCGCCTACAACCGCTACGCGAACCACGTGGAGCGGCTGGAGACGCGCTTCGACAGCTTCCTGGAGGAGTTCTCCACCATCCTGCAGCGGCACACCGGCTCACGGAGCGGGCACGGGTGAGGCCATGAGCCGCAGGCACAAACGCCGCATGATGAGCGAGATAAACGTCGTGCCGTACATCGACGTGATGCTGGTGCTGCTCATCATCTTCATGATCACAGCGCCGCTGCTCTCAGAAGGAGTGAAAGTAGACCTGCCGTCGGCGAACGCCAAGCCTCTGGACCTCAAGTCCGATGAGACTCCGGTGATCCTCACGGTCAATACCGCCGGCCAATACTTCCTCAACATCGGCGAGCGCACCGACCAGCCCATCGATGCCAGCGTGGTGGTGGCCCGGGTGGCGGCGGTGTTGAAGCTCAATCCGGGCGTGCACCTCATCGTGCGTGGAGACAAGGACGCGCGTTACGAGCAGGTGCTGCAGGGCATGGTGCTGCTGCAGGCCGCGGGTGCGCCCAGCGTAGGGCTCGAGACCGAGCCCAATAACGCACCCGTCGTGCAGATGCCGGGCAAGTAGCTGCGCGCATGGAAATGAACCGCCAACGCCTCACCCCCTGGATGTACTCCGTGCTGTTGCACGTGGGGATCGTGCTGCTGTTGGTACTCAGTTTCCACTGGAGCAGTTCCCTCATCCCCTCCCTGGGCGGGCACAATCCCGAGGCGGAACCGGTGAAGGCGACGGTGGTGGACCAGGCGCTCATCAACCAGCAGATGGCCATGCTCAAGGCCGAGCAGCAGAAGAAACAGGAGGAGAAGCAGCAGCTGGAGCAGAACATCAGCAGCCTGAAGCAGCAGCAGGCCACGGCGCAGCAGCAGCTCAACCAGCAGGTGACGGACCTGCAGAAGCAGGCTCAGAGCGAGCAGGACAAGCTCGCCAAGCTCAAGGCCGAGGACACGGCTTTGAGCCAGAAGCAGAAGACCGCGGACACTAATGCCCGCCGACGGGCCTTGCAGGATGAAATCGCGGGTGAGGAAAGAGCGCGGGATGCACGCCTCGCCACCTTGCAGCAACAGTACATGGGCCTCATCAAGCAGAAGGTCGAGAACAACTGGATCCCGCCGCCTAGTACCCCTGATCAGCTGAGTTGCACGGTGCTGGTGACCCAAGTGCCGGGTGGGACGGTGACGAATGTCCAGATACCGACATGCAATGGGGACGACGCTGTCGTACAATCCATCATGACGGCCGTGTACCGGTCGTCCCCCTTGCCGCAACCCCCAGACCCGTCCCTGTTCGACAGAAACCTGAAATTCACCTTCGACAACAAGAAGACGCTCGGACCGTGATAAACCCATTGCGCCATATTCTGTCTATCTTGGCCGCAGTCTTGTTGTTGGCGCTGCCATTGGCCGCGTCGCGCGCAACCCTGGAGATCGAAATCACCCAGGGCGTGAATGCTGCCGTGCCCGTTGCCGTCGTTCCCTTCGCCTGGGCCGGACAGACTGCGCCTCCGGTGGACGTGGCCGAGGTCATCGGCGCGGACCTCACCCGCAGCGGGCGCTTCAAGGCGCTCGACCCCAAGGACATGCTGGAGAAGCCCACGGAAGCCACCGCCGTCAACTTCAACAACTGGCAGGTGCTCAAGATCAATGACTTGGTCATCGGCCGCATCAAACAGGTGGGCGGCGGCTACTCGGTGGAATACCAGGTGTTCAACGTCTACACCCACCAGCAGATCATGGGGTACAGCGTCGCCACCAGCGCCGCGCGCCTGCGCTATACGGCGCACTTCATCAGCGACACCATCTACCAGAAGCTCACCGGCCAGCGCGGCGCCTTCACCACCCGCGTCGCCTACGTCGAGATCAGCGGCCACCAGCACTATGCCCTGATCGTGGCGGATGCCGACGGCTTCAACGCCCAGCCGGTCATGGAATCGGCGAGCGAGCCCATCATGTCACCCACCTGGTCGCCGGACGGCCGTAAGATCGCTTACGTGTCCTTCGAGAGCAAGATGCCGGCGGTATACCTGCAGGACCTCGCCACCGGCAAGCGCGAACTCCTATCGCGGCGTGAGGGCATCAACGGCGCACCGGTGTTCTCGCCGGACGGCAAGTCCCTGGCCATGACCCTCTCCACCTCTCCTGGGAACCCCGACATCTATGTCATGGATCTCGCGACGCGGCAGTTGCGGCGCATAACCACGTCGGATGCCATCGATACCGAGCCCGATTGGTCTCCGGACGGACAGAGCCTGTATTTCACTTCCGACCGTGGCGGCACACCGCAGATATACAAAGTGAGCGCCAAGGGCGGAGAGCCGCAGCGCGTCACCTTCGACGGCAGCTACAACGCCGATCCACAGGTCTCTCCCGACGGCCGTTCCCTGGCGATGGTCCACCGCGACAACGGCAACCTGTATATCGCCGTCATGGATCTCGCCAGCGGCACGCTACAGACGCTGACCGATGGCGGGCTCGACAAATCGCCGAGCTTCGCGCCCAACGGCAGCATGATCATCTATTCCGCGATCTATCATGACCAGGGCGTGCTGGAGGAGGTCTCGGTGGACGGGCAGGTGCATGAGCGCCTGTCGGAACGGCAGAACGGGGTGGACGTGCAGACGCCGGTATGGGGGCCGTTCCAGGCCTCCGGGCAGTGACCCCGGCGCGGCGAGCGTTTAATCTATGTATCTCAATAGGAGTCGTGTCATGAAGAAGCTTCGTTTCGGAATATTGGCCCTCGTGGTGGCTCTTGCCGCCGTCGGTTGCGCCAAGAACGTCAAGCCCGTGGCCCCCGCGCCTAGCACCGCTGCCGCTCCGGCCACGGCGGCAACGCCGGCCCCGGCGACCGTCAACACCGCGCCACAGGTGAGCCCCCTGGATGATCCCAACAGCCCGCTTGCGAACCGCATTGTCTACTTCGACTTCGACAAGAGCGATATCAAGCCTGAGTTCCTGGATACGCTCACGGCCCATGCCAAGTACCTGGTGGCCAACCCCTCGCAGAAGATCCGCATCGAGGGCTACTGCGACGAGCGCGGCACCGTGGAGTACAATATCGCCCTCGGCGACCGCCGTGCCCAGGCGGTGCGCCGCTTCATGCTCTTCCAGGGCGTGAGCGCCGACCAGATCACCACCGTGAGCTATGGCGAGGCGCATCCCGCCGATCCGGGGCACGATGAGACCGCGTGGGCGAAGAACCGCCGCGCGGTGATCGTGTACCTCAGATGATCTCGCGCCATCTGCTGTTCATCGCCGGACTCGGCACCCTGCTTGCAGGGTGCCAGGTCCGTGACGACGACCCCTACGCCGTCCGCGAGCGGCAGCTCGAGGCGCGGGTGGACCGGGTCGACCAGGTGTTCAAGAACCAGACGCTGGAGGGCCTGTCGCAGCGCATCGACGAGCAGCAGCAGCAGATCCAACAGCTGCGCGGCGAGGTGGAGGTACTGGAGCACGACAGCGAACTGGACAAAAAACAGCAGCGTGACCTGTACCAGGACCTGGACAAGCGCCTGCAGCGGCTGGAGATGGGCATGAGCGGCAGCGCCGCCCCCGCTGCTGGCACCGTGGAGGCACCCGCATCAACTACCGGCCAGGCGGCGTCTGCCCCAGCAGGTGGAGCCGATGAAGAGGCCTACCAGAAGAGCTTCAACCTGTTGAAGCAGGGGCGTTTCAGTGACGCCGTCAAGGGCTTCAAGACGTTCCTGAAGAAGTACCCGCAGAGTTCACTCGCTTCCAACGCGGAGTTCTGGACGGGCGAGGCGTATTACCAGACGAGCGATTTCGACTCGGCGCTCGTCACCTTCAGGAAGGTGCTGAAGAACTACCCCAAGTCCAACAAGGTTCCGGACGCGACCCTCAAGGTAGGCCTCTGCCAGTATGAACTGCAGCAATGGCAGAGCGCGCGCCAGACGCTCACCAGCGTGGTGCAGAACTTTCCCAACACCAGTGCCGCGAGCCAGGCCGCCCAGCGTCTGCAACGCATGCAGGACGAGGGGCACTGACGGCGCGTGAACGCGGTACGACCTCTGGGCTCGCGGCGGGATGAACTGCCCGTCGCCGAGCGGCTGCGGATCACCGAGATCTTCCATTCCATCCAGGGCGAGGCGGACAGTGTCGGCTGGCCGACGGTTTTCGTGCGCCTCACCGGCTGCCCACTGCGTTGCGTCTATTGCGATACCGCCTATGCGTTCCACGGCGGCCATTGGATGGGCTTCGACGAAGTGCTGGCCGAGGTAGCCCGTTACACGCCACGCTACGTGACGGTCACGGGCGGCGAGCCCCTAGCCCAGAAGAACTGTCTCGGCCTGCTCACGCGCCTGTGCGATGCGGGCTACCGCGTCTCCATCGAGACCGGCGGTGCCATGCCCATCGGCTCTCTGGATCCGCGTGTGATCCGGGTCATGGATCTCAAGACCCCGGGGTCAGGTGAGCGCGAACGCAACCTGATGGAGAACATCCAAGTGCTGCGGTCGACCGACCAGGTGAAGTTCGTGATCTGCGATCGTTCCGACTACGAATGGTCCAGGGAATTCGTGGCCGAGCGCGGGCTCACCGATCGCTGCCAGGTGCTGTTCTCGCCCAGCCATGAGCAGGTGAGCCCGAAGGACCTCGCCGAATGGATCCTGGCGGACAAGTTGCCGGTGCGCCTGCAGGTGCAATTACATAAGTATCTCTGGGGAAACCTGCCTGGTCACTAGGCATCACGCATGAAGCAAGCGGTCGTATTGCTCTCCGGCGGCCTCGATTCCGCCACCACCCTTGCGGTTGCGCACCGCGACGGCTTCGCTTGCCATGCCTTGAGCTTCGCCTACGGCCAGCGCCACCGGGCGGAACTGGACGCAGCGGCGCGGGTCGCGAAGGCCCTGGGTGCCGTCGAACACAAGACCCTGGCCCTCGATCTCTCCTCCATCGGCGGTTCAGCGCTCACAGATGCATCCATACCAGTCCCGGAAAAACCAGGTACCGGCATCCCGGTAACGTACGTCCCGGCCCGTAACACCGTGTTCCTGGCGGTGGCCACTGGCTGGGCCGAGGTGCTGGGGGCAAACGACATCTTCATCGGAGTGAACGCGGTGGATTATTCGGGTTACCCAGACTGCAGACCGGAATTCATCGCCGCGTTCGAGAAGGTGGCGAACCTGGGCACCAAGGCGGGGGTGGAAGGTCGGGGGCTTCACATCCACGCGCCCCTGGTGAAGCTCTCCAAAGCGGAAATCGTGCGCCTGGGCACTGGTCTCGGAGTGGACTACGGCCTCACAGTGTCTTGCTACACGGCGGACAGGCAAGGCCAGGCCTGCGGGGCCTGCGACAGCTGCCGCCTGCGGCGGCAGGGTTTCGTCGACGCAGGGTTACCGGATCCTACATCCTACCGTTGAGCGCTAAACCGCTCATTTAGCGCGGATTTCCAGTAAAATGACGCGCTTTTGCAGGTCGCGGGCCGTTAGCTCAGTCGGTAGAGCAGCTGGCTTTTAACCAGTTGGTCGACAGTTCGAATCTGTCACGGCCCACCATCTGCGGATAAAATCGAGCAGATTTCCCGGGGTTTACCCCTCCCAGGGGCATGGGAGGGTCTCCGGTACACGATATAGCTAAATTCAGAAGAGGTCTGAATCCTATGAACCTGCAGGAACTGGAACGAATCGCACGGAAGATCGTAGCCGACCACCGCGGCATCCTGGCCGCCGATGAGAGCACCAGCACCATCGAGAAGCGCTTCAAGTCCATCGGAGTGGAGAACAGCGAGGAGCACCGCCGCACCTACCGGGAGATGCTGTTCACGGCGCCGGGGGCCGAGAAGTTCATCAGCGGCGTGATCATGTACGACGAGACCATCCGTCAGAAGACCAAGTCCGGAGTGCCGTTCCCGGAACTCCAGACGAAGCTGGACATCGTCCCCGGCATCAAGGTGGATAAGGGCGCCAAGGATCTCGCGGGCAGCCCCCAGGAGAAGATCACGGAGGGCCTGGACGGCCTTAGGGAGCGGCTGCAGGAATACCACAAGCTCGGCGCCCGCTTCGCCAAGTGGCGGGCGGTGATCGACATCGGCACCGGCATCCCCACGGCCTACTGCATCCGCGTCAACGCCCAGGCGCTGGCTCGCTATGCGGCCTTGTGCCAGGAACAGGGCCTGGTGCCCATCGTCGAGCCGGAGGTGCTCATGGACGGCGCCCACGACATCGCCCGCTGCGCCGAAGTGACCGCCGATACCCTGGAGACGGTATTCGCGGAACTCCATGCCCAGCACGTGGCCCTGGAAGGCATGCTGCTCAAGCCCAACATGGTGATCTCAGGCTTGAAGTGCCCGAAGCAGGCCTCCGTGGAGGAAGTGGCCCGGGAAACGGTCAAGCTGCTGAAGCGCCACGTGCCGGCGGCGGTGCCGGGCATCGTGTTCCTGTCCGGCGGCCAGAGCGACGTGGCGGCCACGGCGCACCTGAACGCCATGAACGCCCTGGGGGCCATGCCTTGGAAGCTCAGCTTCTCCTACGGCCGAGCCCTGCAGCATGCGGCTCTGGAGGCTTGGCGCGGCCAGGAGGCGAATCTGACGGCGGGGCAGAAGGCGTTCCATCACCGGGCCAAGTGCAACAGCGCGGCCTGTGCGGCTTCCTACAGCGCCTTGGTGGAGAAAGCGGCCTAAAGGCGCTCAGGCGCTTATAGACGCTCTTGGGCCCGCCCGGCATTATCCATGTCTACCAGCTTAGGTCGGCGCTGGTGATCTGAGAGCGTTATTACCTACGAATCAATGGATTAGCGGTGAGCTCTTCTGTCCAAAACTGTTTGACGGATAGGCTCAAACAAATTAGACTGGACCGTCCAGTCTAATCAGACTCGACTCCATACGACTCCCGGTAACGTAGTCATTCCAGGGATACCGCCCTCAAGGCAGTCATGGCAAGCGAAAACGAAAAACAAGACGACAACGTCATCGAGATCAGCGGTCTCAAGTACCGCCGGGGCGAGAAGCCCATCTTCGACCGCCTGAACATCAACATCCTGCGCGGCAAGATCACCGCCATCATGGGTCCCTCCGGCACCGGGAAGACTACGCTGCTGCGGATCATGACGGGGCAGGTGCTGCCGGACCGCGGCCGGGTGATGGTGGACGGCCTCAACGTCACGCGGCTCTCGATCGACGAGCTGTTCCAACTGCGCAAGCGCATGGGT
>DATGHI010000178.1:0-2184 GCA_035308065.1 Gammaproteobacteria bacterium
TGCACCATGAGCGACACGAAGGTGACCACGGTGATCATCAGCGCCGTGAGCCGGTCCACCAGGAAACCCACCTGGAACTGGATGCCGTCGCTCACGCCCCAGTCGTAGATCGTGAGGTTGAAGGGGGCGAGCCCGTCCGCGACCATCTGCTGCAGCAGCCAGGTGGAGAGCAGGAAGGACAGGCCCACGCCGAGGATGGTGAGCCAATGGGCCGCGGCGCGCGGGATGAAGCGCATACCGAGGCCGGTCACCAGCGCCGCCGCGAGGGGCGCCAGTACGATCGCGAGACAGATGCCCTGCAGGTTCATGTCAGCCCTTCATCCGGTCAAGGTCTTCGACATTGATGCTCTGCCGGTTGCGGAACAGCACAACCAGGATGGCGAGCCCGATGGCCGCCTCCGCCGCCGCCACGGTCAGGATGAAGAACACGAACACCTGGCCGGCGACGTCGTTGAGGTAATGGGAGAAGGCGATGAAATTGAAGTTGACCGCGAGCAGCATGAGCTCGATGCACATGAGCAGCAGGATCACGTTCTTGCGGTTCAGGAAGATGCCCGCCGCGCTGATGGCGAACAGCACGCCCGAGAGCGCCAGGAAGTGGAACAGCGTGACCATGGCTACTTCACCTGCCGTTTGCCGGATTCCGACGGCATGTTCACGAGGCGCACCCTGCCCTTCGCCTTCGCCTGCACCTGCTTGGCCGGATCCTGGCTGCGGGTGCCCTCGCGGCGCCGGTGCGTCAAGGCGATGGCGGCCACGATGCCCACCAGCAGGATCACGGCGGCGATCTCGAAGGGATAGGCGTAGACCGTATAGATCAGGTTACCCAGCTCGCGGGTGTTGCTGTAGTCGGCCGGATGGTCCACGGGCGTACCGAAGTTCACACCGAGCTTCTGCGACCAGACCACGTAACCGATCTCGCCGGCCATGACCAGCGCCACCAGGGCGCCCACCGGAGCGTAGCGCGCGAAACCCTGCCGCATCGTTGCGGTGTTGATGTCGAGCATCATCACCACGAACAGGAACAGCACCATCACCGCGCCGACGTAGACCAGCACCAGCACGATGCCGAGAAACTCGGCCTCCATCAGCAGCCACAGGGCGGCGCTGGTCACGAAGGCGAGCACCAGGAACAGCGCCGAGTGCACCGGGTTGCGCGCGGTGATGACGCCGAGTGCCGCACCGATGAGCACGGCGGCCAGCACGCTGAATATGATCTCCTGGACCATGCGTTCCTCTAGCGGTAACGCGCGTCGGCCGCGCGGTCGGCGGCGATCTGCGCTTCGTATTTGTCGCCCACGGCCAGGAGCTTCTCCTTGGTCATGATCTGCTCGCCGCGCTTCTCAAAGTGGAAGTCCGTGATGCTGGTCTCGACGATGGCGTCCACCGGGCAGGCTTCCTCGCAGAAGCCGCAATAGATGCACTTGAACAGGTCGATGTCGTAGCGCGTGGTACGGCGTGTGCCATCGGCGCGCATCTCGGAATCGATGGTGATGGCGAGCGCGGGACATACCGCCTCGCAGAGCTTGCAGGCGATGCAGCGTTCCTCACCGTTGGCGTAGCGCCGCTGCGCATGCAGTCCACGATAACGCGGCGACTTCGGCGTCTTCTCCTCCGGGTAGAAGATGGTGAACTTGGGCTTGAAGAAGAACCCGAGCGTCAGTGCCATGCCCTGGGCGAGCTCCACCAGCAACAGGCTCTTGACCCAACTGCGCAGCGCGTTCATGCGGTCCTCGGTGTGCGCCGCGAAAGCGCGATGTTGATGAGCAGCAGCACGATGGCCGCGCTCACGGTCCAGGCGCCGAAGATCGGCAGGGGCATGCCCATGACGATGGCGGCGCCGAAGACGCAGAGCCACAGGATGGTGAGCGGGATGAACACCTTCCAGCCGAGACGCATGATCTGGTCATAGCGGTAGCGTGGGAAGGTGGCGCGGAACCACAGGTACAGGTACAGGAAGAAGCACAATTTCGCCGCGAACCAGAGGAAGCTGGACGCGCCCAGGAAGCCCCAAGAGGCCGGGAACGGCGACAGCCAGCCGCCCAGGAACATGAGGCTGGCGAGCGCCGCGACCAGGATCATGTTGGCGTACTCCGCCAGGAAGAATGCGGCGAAGGCGGTGCCGGAGTATTCCACGTGGAAGCCGGCCACGATCTCCGACTCGCCCTCGGCCACGTCGAAGGG
>DATGHI010000179.1:0-26731 GCA_035308065.1 Gammaproteobacteria bacterium
CCCAGGCACTGGCAGATAAGGCTCGGCGCCCGCGGGATCGAAGGCCACGGCCGCGGCGCCGCGGGCGTGCGCATCGGCGAGATGCTTCAGGCCGTGGTGGTCGTGGCCCTTGCAGGCCAGGAACAGCCAGCCCGGCCGTACCTCGCGGCTGTCGAGACAGAGGCCCAAGATGGGCGTGCCGCCGCCGGCGGGATGCGCCTCGCCCTTCAGCAGTCCTGCGAACGAGACGCCGGTCATGGCTTTTTCCATGGCCATCATGGCGCGCGCCCCAGGTTCACCGCATACGCGGAGGGCGGCAGGCTGGAAAGATCGTCCGGCATGATGTTGAGCAGACGCAGGGCCCCGCGCATCACTTCCGCGAACACCGGTGCCGAGACCTTGCCGCCCATGTAGTTGCCGTGGCTCGGCTGGTTGATGACCACCACCGCGACGAGGCGCGGGGCGCTTGCGGGTGCCATGCCGGCGAATACCGAGATGTACTTGTCTGCGGAGTAGCCGCCGTTCACTGCCACGTGCGCCGTGCCGGTCTTACCCGCCACATGATAGCCGGCGATATCCGCGAGCTTGCCCGTGCCCTCGTCCGAGACCACGGTCTCCAGCATGTCACGCAATGTCGCAGAGACACCCTGGGGGATCACGAGATCCTCCACGGGCGTATCGTCCAAGCGCACGAAGCTCGGCTGGAGATGGCGGCCGCCATCGGCCAGCGTATCGTAGGCGTCGGCAAGCTGCAGCGCGGTGATGGCGACGCCGTAGCCGTAGGAGATGGTCGCCTGACGCGCCGGGTTCCAATAGCGGTAGTCCTCCAGCGAACCCGGTGCCTCGCCCGGAAAACCGCTACCGGTGCTGCGGCCGAAGCCGAAGGCCGTGAGCGTGTGCCACATGAGCGCCGGGTCCAGCGACAGGGCAATCTTGCTGGCGCCGACGTTGCTGGACTTCTCGATGATCGTGGTGAGGTTGATGCGGCCGAAGTCCTGCTCGTCGTGGATGGTGTAGCCCGCGATCTTGTAGGTGCCCGGCGAGGTGTTGATGATGGAATCCGGCTGGTACTTGCCGGACATGAGCGCCGCCACCATGGTGAAGGGCTTCATGCTGGAACCGGGTTCGAACATGTCGGTGACCGCGCGGTTACGGAACTCGTCGCCGTCGGAACCCGCGCGGTTGTTGGGATTGAAGGACGGCTGGTTGGCCATGGCCAGCACCTCGCCGGTCTTGGCGTCCATCACCACGATGGAGCCGGAGCGCGCGCCCTGGGCCAGCACCGCCTGCTTGAGCGCGCGGTAGGCGAGGTACTGGATGCGCAGGTCGATGCTGGTGGTCATATCCTGACCGGGACGCGGCACACGCACGCTCTCCACGTCCTCCACAGAACGGCCATAGCGGTCGACGATGACGCGTTCGGCGCCGGGCACACCCCTGAGCCAGCTGTCGTAGCCGAGCTCCAGACCCTCCTGACCACGGTCGTCCACGTTGGTGAAACCGAGAACGTGGGCCGTGACCTCGCCCGCCGGGTAATAGCGGCGGTACTCGCGCTGGGTGTAGACCCCGGGGATGCCGAGCGCCATCACCTGCTGAGCGGCGTAGGGATCGAGGCCGCGCATCAAATAGACGAATTCCTTGTCGTGGTTCTGGTGCAGCAGCTTCATCAGCTCCACGGGCTTCTCGTTGAGCGCCCGCGCCAGCTCAGGCATGCGTCCCAGGGCTTCCGAGGCTTCCTGCGGGTTGATCCAGATGGAGTCCACGGGCGTGCTCACCGCCAGCGGTTCACCGTTGCGATCCAGGATCATGCCGCGGTGGGCCGGAATCTCCTCCACCCGCAGGTGGCGTTCTGCGCCTTGGGTGAGCAGGAACTGCTTGTCCAAGACCTGCAGGTACAGGGCGCGCCCCGCGAGCCCGGCGGCCGCGAGACCGAAGAACAGCAGCATCGTCACGCTGCGCCAACCGGCCGGATTGAAGCCATCGGATGCGCGGCTCATGGCCTCACCACCAGTACCTGGGAGGCCCCCGGCATGCTCATGCCGAGCTTCTGCGTGGCCGACTGTTCTATATAAGCGTGGGTGGACCAAGTGCTCTGCTCCAGCAGCAATCGACCCCATTCAATGTTGAGCTGGTCGCGTTCCACCGCCGCCTGCTGCAGCGCCTCGAACTGCATGCGGTTCTCCTGGCGGGAATCGATGAGCGCGATGGCGGATAGGAACACCGCCACCCCCAAGAGGGTCACCACCGCGCGGCTCATGTTCAGGTTCATACCAACCGCTCCGCCACCCTGAGTGTGGCGCTCCGGGCCCGGGGATTCGCCTGCATCTCCGCTGCGGAAGGGTACATGGCCTTGCCCACGGCTCGCAGGTCCGGCCGGCCGGCCGGTTCCAGCCACGGCGCCTTGGGATCCGGCGCCGGCCCACGGGCGTGATCGCGGACGAAACGCTTGACGATGCGGTCTTCGAGGGAATGGAAACTGATGACCGCAAGCCTCCCCGCCGGCGCCAAGACCCGCAGGCACTGCTCCAGGCAGGAGGTGAGTTCCTCCAACTCGCGGTTTATGAAGATGCGTATCGCCTGGAAACTGCGGGTGGCCGGATGCTTGAACCGGTCGTGGCGTGGCGCAGCACGGCTCACGATCTCCGCGAGTCGCAGGGTGTCGGTGATGGGTGCGGCCGTACGCGCTTCCACGATTGCGCGGGCGATGCGCCTCGCATGGCGCTCCTCGCCGAGTTCGTACAGGACGCTGGCGATGTCCTGTTCGGAGGCGTGAGCCAGCCATGCCGCAGCGCTCTCGCCGCTCTCTGGGTCCATGCGCATGTCGAGAGGGCCGGCCTGGGTGAAACTGAAGCCGCGACCGGGGTCGTCCAGTTGCACCGACGACACGCCGATATCCAGCAACACACCGTTCACCCGCCCCAACACGCCCGCCTCCGTCGCGATGCGTTCCAGCATGGAGAACGCAGCGCGGTAGATCGCCACCCGCTTGTCGCTCCGGAACATGGCCTCAGCCGCCGTATAAGCGTCCGGGTCGCGGTCCAGCACGATCAGCCTGCCCTCGGCCCCCAGGCGCGCGAGAATCTCGCGGCTGTGGCCGCCGCGGCCGAAAGTGCCGTCCATGTAGATGCCGTCGGCCCGCACCGCGAGTCCTTCCACCGCCTCCTGCAACAGCACCGGGCGGTGGACTACGGCGGCGCTCAAAGCACCAGCCTGGCGAGTTCGTCGGGCAATCCGCCCGCGACCGTGTCGTCCCCCGCGAGACTGGCCTCGCGGCGTGCATCCCAGTTGGCCTGCTGCCAGAGTTCGAACTTGCGGCCGAGGCCGAGCAGCACCACGTCCCGTTCGAGACCCGCATAGCTGCGCAATTCCGGCGGCAGCAGCAGCCGGGCGTGGCCATCTAGCTCCACCTCGGTGGCGTGGCCCAGGAGCAAGCGTTGCAGTTCGCGGGCCTGCTTGTTGAGGCTCGGCAGGCGCACCAGGCGCTCCTCCAGGGCCTCCCATTCCGGCATGGGATAGAGGAGCAGGCAATGGTCGCGGTCGATGGTCACCACCATGAGGCCCTTGCAGGCCTCCTGGATGCGTTCGCGATAACGCGCGGGAACGGCGAGCCGTCCCTTCGCGTCGAGGGTCAGATTGCTGATGCCGCGAAACATGTGCCGTCTTGAGCCTCCCTATCCCATTTCATTCCACTTTTTCCCACTGCCCCACACTATAGGAAGCACTACGGGGCGCGTCAAGGGAAAAAATAGGGAAATTTGCTTGTGGGACAGGGACTTAGCTGCGGGTTTGCGCTAAAACTGACATAATTAATCCAATATATATCATTAAGTTATAACGACCACTTTATATATAGGATTAACTTATTTCCGGCCAAAAACCGCTTTTCGGGCCTTTTTTGAGGGTGGGACGACAATCCAGGCCCGTTTGGGCAAAAAATAGCCGGCGCAGGGTGCCGGCTGGGTGACCTTCGGACAAGAAGGAATAGAGTCGGCCTGTAAGCCGGGTTCTGTCGAGGGACAGCCATTCATCTGGGATACGGGTCACCCCGCACCTCTAGCAGCCTACCCGGGAGCCGTGCGGACCACACGTGCGGGTCGCCCCGCCTGCTCCCCTATTTGGCCTTGCTCCGGGTGGGGTTTTCCGTGCCGCGGACGGTTACCCGCCGCGCGGTGCGCTCTTACCGCACCTTTTCACCCTTGCCGGCGCTTGACGCGCTTAGGCGGTATGTTTTCTGTGGCACTGTCCGTGGGCTCGCGCCCCCCAGGCGTTACCTGGCACCCTGTCCTGTGGAGCCCGGACTTTCCTCTGCGCTTGCGCACAGCGGCTGCCCGGCCGACTCCGGCATTCATTATACGCCGGTGGTGCGGGAGCCCCAGCTTTCGATGGCGGCTTACACTCGCTTCTGTCACTTCTTCCCTGCAAGCTCAAGGGCACGCTGATACAGAGGATTCTTGTTGAGACCAGTGATCTCGGCAGCCAGGGCAGCGGCCTGTTTCACCGGCAATTCCGTGAGGAGCACTTTCAATATCCGCTCCATTTCGGCGCCGGAAACCGGGGCATTCGTAGCGCCCGCCACCACCAATACCACTTCGCCCTTACCCGCCACCGGGTCCCGCCCCGCCCATTCAGCCAGGTCCGAGAGCGGCGCCTCGCGCACACCCTCGTGAAGCTTGGTGAGTTCCCGGGCCAGCACCGCCGGCCGGTCCGCACCGAACGCCGCCGCTATGTCTTGCAGGGACTCCAGCAGACGGTGCACGGACTCGTAGAACACCAGGGTGCGGGTCTCGGCGGCCAGTTCCGCAAGACGCTCACGGCGCGCCGCGGATTTCGCCGGCAGGAACCCCTCGAACACGAAGCGGTCCGTGGGCAGGCCGCTCACGGAGAGAGCCGCCACCAGGGCGCAGGCGCCGGGGATGGGCGTCACGCAGATGCCGGCCTTACGCGCGGCGCGCACCAGATCGAAACCAGGGTCGCTGATGAGCGGCGTGCCGGCGTCGGACACCAGCGCGATGCGGGCCCCGCCGCGGAGTTTTTCCAGCAGCTCGGCCGCGCGCTCACCTTCATTATGTTCATGCAACGATATGAGCGGCGTGTGAATGCCGAAATGCACGAGCAGGCTGCCGCTGTGGCGCGTATCTTCCGCCGCCACCAGATCCACTTCCGAAAGCACCTGGCGCGCGCGCGGCGAGAGATCCTCAAGGTTGCCGATGGGAGTCGCCACCACGTACAGCATGCCCGCCCGTTCAGCCACGTCCGCTCCTCGCCTCGGTCCCGGCCCTAGGCCGGAACGGGTATCATTGGAATCCGCACCCATCCTGCAACGGAATCCTCGAGCCATGCAAGGCATGCTGCACCTCAAAAACGCACGCCGCCTCGCCGCCACAGCGTTGTTGCTGCTGCTTGCGGCCTGCGGCACCGCACCGGTGAAACAGCCGCCGTCCACGACGCGGGAGGGGCAGGCCACGCAACTGGAGCTCGCGGGCAAGTACGCCGACGCGGCGCAACTCTACGAAGGCCTGGCCGCCACGGCAGCACCGGCTCAGCGTGACGGCTTCATCGTGAGCGCCTCAGAAGACTGGGCGCTCGCCGGCAACACCCAGCGCAGCTGGGCGCTGCTCGGAACGGTGAAGGAGCAGGGCCTTTATCCCGCCCTCGCTGCGCGTGTCGAGATCCTGAAGGCGGGCCTCGATCTCGCCGGCCACCAACCTCAGGCGGCGTTGGAGCACCTGCGTTTCCCCCTGGAACCGCTGCCGGAGGAGATCAAGGCCAAGGCGCTGCTGATTCGTGGCCAGGTCCATCTCGCGCTGGGGGACCTGCCCTCGGCAGTGCAGGACTGGAGCGACCGCGAAACCCATCTCGCTGCCGGTAGTAGCGATGTCGGCGCCAACCACGATCTCATCTGGAACACGCTCACCGAGACCCACACGCCCATCGACGTGAACAAACTGCCGGCGGGGCTCTCACCCACGGCACGCGGCTGGCTGGAGCTCGCAGCCATCGCCCGCACCGGTTGGCAGCAGCCGGATAAGTTCGTGGAACAGTTGAAAGCCTGGCAGGCGCGCTATCCGCAGCATCCGGCGGATATGCAACTGGTGCCGGACCTGATCGCGAAGCAGCAGGCCCTGACCTCGTTCCCGCCGCGCTTGGCGCTGCTCCTCCCGCTATCCGGCAATTACCAGCCGCCGGCGGACGCGGTACGCGACGGCCTGTTCGCCGCCTACTACCAGGTCGCGGGTGGCGGCTCGGCGCCGTCCATCACGCTCTACGATTCCGGCAGCACCGCCGCGAGCGCCCAGGCCGCCTACCAGAAGGCGGTGGCCGACGGTGCCAGCATGGTGATTGGCCCCCTGACCAAGGACGCAGTGGCGGGGCTCGCGGCCCTGCCCTCGCTGCCGGTACCGGTATTGGCGCTCAACTACCTGGACGCTGGCAAGGCCGGCCCCCCCGGCTTCTATCAGTTCGGCCTGCTGCCCGAGAGCGAGGCGGAACAGGCGGCGGATCGGGCGGTAGCGGAAGGCCGCACGCGCGCCGTGGCGCTCGTGTCCAACGACGACTTCGGCGCGCGCATGTTCAACGCCTTCTCGACGCGCTTCAAGCAGCTCGGCGGCACCCTGCTCGGCATGCAGACCTACATCCCCGGCAGCAGACCGGAGGCCTACACCGACACCCTGACCCAGCTCTTCAACCTGGATGCCAGCGACGAGCGGGAACAGCATCTGGCAGCGACCCTGGGACAGCATCTGGAGTTCGAGCCGCGCCGCCGCCAGGACGTCCAGTTCATCTTCCTGGCAGCCAACGCCGACGACGCACGGGTGATCCAGCCGCAGATCGGCTACAACCGCGCCGAGGACCTGCCGGTGTATTCCACCTCGAAGGTCTACGAACTCGACAGCAACGTGGACAACAGCGTGCTGAACGGCATCACCTTCGACGACATGCCCTGGACGCTGGAAGAATCCGGATCGGTGGCGGACATGCGCAACACGCTCGCCAAGGACTGGCCCGGCAACTTCGCCGGTAACGGCCGTCTCTATGCGCTGGGATTCGACGCCTACCGCCTCGTGCCCCTGCTCTACAACACCCATGCCATCGGCCAGCCGGTGCAGGGTGTGACCGGGCTCTTGAGCCTAGACGCCGACGGCCGCGTGCACCGGCGGCTCGACTGGGCGAACGTCGACGACGGCAGCATCGACCTCCTGGCGCCGGTGGACCTGCCCGCTGCGGCGCCGGTGGCCGCCGTGCAGCCGCCCTCCAGACCGTGAGCCTCCCGCCCCATCTCGAGGCGGGCCAGGACGCGGAGCGCCGGGCCCTCGAGATGCTCGAAGGCGCAGGCCTGAAACTGCTGACCCGCAATTATCATTGCCCCCAGGGCGAACTGGACCTGGTGCTGATGGACCGCGAGACGCTGGTGGTGGCGGAGGTGCGTTACCGCAAGGACGCGAGCCGCGGCACGCCGGCCGAGACCGTGGGCCATGAAAAGCAGCGCAAGCTTGTCCTGGCCACCCGGCACTTCTTGAGTACGCATGCGGACCTGCGCCGCAAGCCGCTGCGCTTCGACGTGGTGGCGGTGACGGCCGGCGTGGGGCCGTGGGCGGTAGAATGGCTAAAGGACGCCTTCCAGGCCGACTGATACCCCATACCTCGAGGACGCCATGAAGTTCGAAGATCGCGTAACCCAGCTTTTCAATGACAGTATCGCCACCAAGCAGGCTGCACTGAAAGTGCTCGTGCCGTCCATCGTCAAGGCCGGCACCCTCATGGCCGAGTCCCTGAAAAAGGACGGTAAGGTCATGAGCTGCGGCAACGGCGGCTCGGCGGCGGATTCCCAGCACTTCTCCGCGGAACTCCTGAACCGCTTCGAGCGGGAACGACCCGGTATCGCCGGCATCGCGCTCACCACCGATACCTCGACTCTCACCTCCATCGCTAACGACTACGAATACAACGAGATCTTCGCCAAGCAGGTGCGGGCGCTGGGCCGCAGGGGTGACGTGCTGCTCGCCATCTCGACAAGCGGCAATTCGCCCAACGTCATGCGCGCCATCGATGCCGCTCACGAGAAGGCCGTGAAGGTGGTATCCCTGACCGGCCGCGACGGCGGCAAGATGGCGGCACAGCTCAAGGACGGCGATGTAGAGATCCGTGTGCCCGCCAAGGTGACGGCGCGCATCCAGGAAGTGCACCTCTTGGCGCTGCACTGCCTCTGCGACCTCATCGACGAACAGCTGTTTGGCGGCTGAGGTGAGCGAGAAGCCGTCTCTGTCCGCGGAATTCCTGGCGCGGCTCGAAGCCTTGGTGGGCAAGGACGACCTCTACACCGACCCCGCTGACCGCTGGCCCTACGGTTACGACAACAGCCGCCGCCAGTCGCTGCCGGACGCGGTGGCCTTCCCAGCCTCACACGACGAAGTGCGCGATGCGGTGCGCCTCTGCAACGAGTTCAAAGTACCGCTCACCGCCCGTGGCCTCGGCAGCAGCACCACCGGCTCCGCCGTGCCGCTGGCCGGGGGATTGGTGCTCGCCCTGGAACGCATGAGCCGCATCCTCTCCATCGATCCCGCGAACCGCGCGCTCGTCACCGAGACCGGCGCCACCAATGCGGCGGTGCAGGAAGCAGCGGGCAAACACGGCTTCTTCTGGCCGCCGGACCCCACTTCCGCGGGCTATTCCACCGTGGGCGGAAACCTCGCCTGCGGCGCCGGCGGTCCCCATGCGGTGAAGTACGGCACCACCCGCGACAACGTCCTCGGCCTGCGCGCAGTGCTCGGCTCGGGCCAGGAACTCACCGCCGGGGTCTACACCACCAAAGGCGCCATGGGTTACGACTTCACTCGCCTGCTCGTCGGGTCGGAAGGCACCCTCGCGGTGATCACCGAGGCCACCCTCAAACTCACGCCCAAGCCGGAAGCCGTGCGCACCCTGCGGGCGGTGTATGCCGACATGACCGCGGCAGCAGCAGCGGTATCGCGCATCATGGCCCAGCCCGTGACACCCTGTGTGCTGGAATTCATCGACGGCGCCTCCATCGGCATGATCCGCGGCTACGCCGGCAACGACCTGCCGGAGGACGCGGGCGCGCTCCTCCTTATCGAAGTGGACGGTACGCCCTCGGAACTGGACGCGGCCACGGCTGCGGTACAGCAAGCCGCAGAAGGCGCGGGTTGTGTCGAGTTCAGGGCGGCGCGGGACGAGAAGGAAGCGGCGGCCCTGTGGACCTCCCGCAAGGCCCTGTCGCCGGCGCTGCGCAAGATCGCGCCCAAGAAGATCAACGAGGACGTGGTGGTGCCGGTGTCGCGCATGGCGGATTTCATCGCCCAGCTCGGAGAGCTCTCCAAGCAGTACGCCATCCCCATCGTGAACTTCGGCCACGCCGGCAACGGCAACATCCACGTGAACCTGCTGGTGGACCCGGACGACGCGGCCCAGATGCGGAATGCGGAGCCCTGCCTCGAGCAGGTCTTCAAGACCGTGCTCGACATGCGCGGCACCCTCTCGGGGGAACACGGCGTAGGTATCGAGAAGCGGCCGTTCATGGGCTTGGAATTCGACGCCGCGACCCTGGACCTGATGCGGCGCATCAAGAAGCAGTTCGATCCCAACGGGATACTCAACCCCGGGAAACTGCTACCTGACTAAGCGCCGGTAGAGTTCCGCATCGTCACTGCCGAAGCAGCAGGCGATAATCCGCCCGAAATCCTCCTCCTGCACGCGCATCACCTTTAGCGCAACTCGCGCAGCAGCTTCCTTGGGGTAGCCGTAGACGCCGGTGCTGATGCAGGGGAAGGCGATGCTGGCTGCCTGCTTCTCTCGTGCCAGCTTGAATGAATTCCGGTAGCAGCTTTCCAGCAACGCCGGCTCCCCAAGCCCACCACCGCGCCAGACGGGGCCTGGCGTATGCACCACCCAGCGGGCCTTGAGGCGGAATCCGGCGGTGATCTTCGCCTCACCCGTGGGGCAGCCATGGAGCTTGCGGCAGGCCGCCAATAATTCCGGGCCCGCCGCCCTGTGGATGGCGCCATCCACACCGCCCCCGCCCAGGAGGCTTTCGTTGGCGGCGTTGACTATCACGTCCACGTCCAATTGCGTGATGTCGCCTCGTATGACTTCGATCACGATTTTTTCTTTGGCCTCCAGGCCCATACGTATTCGCACTCGACAGTCGGCTCGCCAGTCTTGTCGGTAATCTTCACCGGCACCGCCAGTTCGCCCTTCTGTTCGATGGTGAAGCGCGCGCACACCTCCGCGGGCAGCGTCGCCTCCGCGCGCAGCCCGCCTTCCGAGCGTTTCAAGTAGTTGATGCGCATGCTCTTCAGGACAGGGAACTTGTCGTCGGGCACGCTCATGCCGAAGACCGCGCCGGTGGCGGTCTCACCCAAGAGCGCCACGGCGGCGGCGTGCACCGTGCCGATGTGGTTCTGCACCCGGCGGCGATTCTGCACGATGAGCACTGCCCGCTCCTCGCTCAGCTCCTCGAACAGCAGCCCGGTGGTACGTACGAAGTGCACCGCGCCCCCGAAGATCCAGGTGATCAGCGTCTGCCGCAGACCCGTGGGCAGCTTGTCCAGCCTGTGTACGGTGCGGCTCAAGCGGTTCCGGTCAGGCATCGAGGCTCCTCGGGAAGCAAAGAGCGGCTGGAAGCCGCTCTCGAAGATCACTTGATCACTTTAAGGCTGGGCTTTTTGCCGCTGCCTGGCCCCGGCTTGCTGT
The DNA here is from genome assembly GCA_035308065.1 of Gammaproteobacteria bacterium. Taxonomy (GTDB): domain Bacteria; phylum Pseudomonadota; class Gammaproteobacteria; order Natronospirales; family REEB76; genus DASUBN01. The sequence goes on from DATGHI010000179.1 coordinate 10,687, forward strand.
TGTCACCGTCCGGCGCGGCCTCGTTGCCCGGGTTGATCTCGGGGTCACCCTCGGCGTCGAAGAGCATGCCCTGGCCGCTCTCGTGGGCATAGACCGCGAGGATGGCGGCCATGGGAACGCGCACTTGCCGCGAGACGCCACCGAAGCGCGCGTTGAACTCCACGTGCTCGGCGCCCAGCTCCAGGTGATGGGTGGCCTCATAGCTGATGTTGAGCACCAACTTGCCCTCCTGAGCATAGCCCGCCGGGATCTCCACCCCCTCCACGTTCACGTCCACCACGATGTAGGGCGTGGAACCGCTGTCCACGATCCACTGGTGCATGGCACGCAGGAAGTAGGGCTTTCTCGGCAGCATCCTGGAAGTTTAAGACATCAGGCGGCGGGGCGCATCTCGCGTTCCACTTCCGTGAGACTCAGCTTGAACGCCGGGCGGTTGAACAGGCGCTCGGCGTACTTATGCAGGGCCTTGGCCTGGGCCGGCATGTCGATCTCGTAGCGCGAGAGGCGCCATAGGATGGGGGCGATGCTGCAATCCACCAGCGAGAACTCGTCGCTCAGGAAATACGGCTTCACCGCGAAGGCATCGGACGAAGCCAGCAGGCTCTCGCGCAGCACTTTCTTGGCACGGGCATGGGGCTTGTTCGGCGACTGTTCGATCTCGTCCACCAGGGTGTACCAGTCGCGCTCGACGCGGTACAAAGCCAGCCGGAAACGCGCGCGGGTCACGGGATCCACCGGCATCAGCGGCGGGTGCGGGAAGCGTTCCTCCAGGTATTCCATGATGATGCGCGGGTCGTAGAGCACCAGTTCCCGGTCCACCAGGGTCGGCACGCTGTTATAGGGGTTCAGGTCCAGGAGATCCTCGGGTAGCTTGTTGCCCTCGACGTTGACCACGTCCATGGCGATGCCCTTCTCCGCGAGCACCAGTCGCACGCGGTGGGAATGGGGACAGGCCGGTCTGGAATACAGGGTCATGTGGGAGCCTTAAAATGAAAAACGTGGTAAGGCACGTCGGACGCAGTGGTGTCCGGCGTACGTCGGTCAGTGCACTTTCTTCCAGACTTCGCGCTTCAGCATGAATGCGAACAGGAAGAACACGATGAGGAAGCCCATGACCTTGAGGCCCAGGTCCCGGCGCTCGAGCTGCACCGGCTCGGCGATGTAGCTCAGGAAGTTGGTGAGATCCATGGCCACCTGGTCGTACTGCTTTGACGTGAGCTTGCCCTGGCTCACCTGCTCGAAATGGTCGAAGGCCTGGATGGACGAACCGCTCTCGCTCTTCTCGGTCCTGAATACCGGCTGCTGCATGCCCTGCAACTCCCAGACCACGTCCGGCATGGCGGCATTTGGCAGCATCAGATTGTTGGCGCCGGTGGGCGACTTGGGGTCCACGTAAAAGGACTTGAGATAGCTATAGATCCAATCCGCGCCGCGGCTGCGCGCTTCCAACGACAGGTCCGGCGGCGCACGCCCGAACCACTTCTCACCGTCGGCCGGCGCGAGCGCGCTCACCATCGTGTCGGAGGTCTTGGCGCCCGCCGGCATCAGGTAGTTCTCGAGCTGGGCGTCGTTGAGACCCAGGTCATCGCCCACGCGGTTGTAACGTACGTACTGGGCGGAATGGCAGCCCATGCAGTAGTTGACGAAGTACTTGGCGCCGCGCTGCAGCGAGGCGGTGTTGTTGAGGTTGACCGAAGCCTTGAGCATGCCGGCCTCGCCTTCGGCGAAGGCAGTGACGGGCAACAGGACCCAGACGAAGAGACAGGCGAGTTTTTTCATTAGTGTGTCACCCTCTCCGGCACGGCCTCTGGCTGGTTCAGCTTGGGTGCGAACGCCGGCAGCAGGATGAAGACGGCGCTGTAGATGCCCGGCATCAGCCAGCTGTATAGCTTGAGGTCGGCCTCCTTCGGGTCCCAGCCGATCCAGTCGAAGATCGAGATCAGGCCCATCACGATCACGAATGTCCCCAGCATGAAGTTACGGGACCGGGGCTTGGAATACAGCCAGGACACTACGAAGAACAGAAAGTAGAGCTCCGCGCAGCGCTGACCGATCTGCGCCCAGAAGGGCGTTGCGAGCTGCAGGCCGATGTACCCCAACACTACGAAGGTGAGCCCGAACACCAGCACCAGCCGGCGATACAACAGGCCACGGTAGCGCAGCGACTTCACCGGGTGCTGGTCGATCCAGGGCAGCAGGAACAAGAGGAAGATCGCGCCACCCATGGCTACGACACCCACGAGCTTTTGGGGAATCGAGCGCAGGATGGCGTAGTACGGACCGAAGTACCACAGCGGATGGATGTCGTCCGGCGTCTTGAGTGCGTTGGCCGGCTCGAAGTTTGCAGGCTCCAGGAATAGACCGTGCAGACCGGGAGCGAAGAAGATGATGCCGGCGAATACCGCAGCGAAGGTGATCACACCGACGATATCCTTGACGGTGTAGTAAGGGTGGAATGGGATGCCGTCCAGCGGGATGCCGTTCTTGTCCTTGTTCTTTTTGATCTCGATGCCGTCCGGATTATTGGACCCGACCTCGTGCAGCGCCACCAAGTGGAACACCACCAAGCCGATCAGCACCAGCGGCACAGCCGCCACATGCAGGGCGAAGAAGCGGTTCAGGGTAATATCGGAGATATTGAAGTCGCCGCGGATCCACTGGGCCAGGCCTTCGCCGATGCCCGGGATGGCGCCGAACAGCGAGATGATGACCTGCGCGCCCCAGTAGGACATCTGGCCCCAGGGCAGCAGGTAACCCATGAAGGACTCGGCCATCAGGGCCACGTAGATCAGCACGCCGAAGATCCACAGCAATTCGCGCGGCTTCTTGTAGGAGCCGTACATCACGCCGCGAAACATGTGCAGGTACACCACGATGAAGAACATCGAGGCGCCCACGGAGTGCATGTAGCGGATCAGCCAGCCCCAGTTCACATCGCGCATGATGTACTCGACGGAGGCGAAGGCCTCGTTGGCGTCGGGCTTGTAGTTCATGGCGAGGAAGATGCCGGTGATGATCTGATTGGCCAGCATCAACAGGGCGATGGAACCGAAGAAATACCAGAAGTTGAAATTCTTCGGGGCATAGTACTGGGAGATGTGTTTCTGCCAGAACTCTGTCATGGGGAAGCGCGCGTCGATCCAGTCGCGCAGGGCCGTGAGCCAGCCCACCAGCACGTCGATCAGATCGCGTTTTTCGTTGCCGTTAGCCATCACGCAGCCCCCTGGTCTTCGCCCACGCGGATAGCCACGTCGGAAAGGTATTTGTAAGGCGGCACCTGCAGGTTGAGCGGCGCCGGCACGCCCTTGAACACGCGCCCCGCCAGGTCGTACTTGGAGCCGTGGCAGGGGCAGAAGAACCCGCCCGGCCAGTCCATGCCCACATCCGGATCCGCGGGCTCAGGCTTATAGAGCGGCGAGCAACCGAGGTGAGTGCAAATGCCCACCACCACGAACAGTTCCGGCTTGATGGAACGGTATTCGTTGTCGCAGTAACTCGGCTGCTGCAGTTCCTTGGAGGAGGGGTCACGCAGGAGACAGTCAAGCTTCGGCAGCCCGGTCACCACCGACTGGGGACGCTGCACCACCCATACCGGCTTGCCGCGCCATTTGGCCTTCACCTGCCCGCCCGGCTCGATCTTACTGATGTCGATATCCACCGGCCCGCCCAGGGCCTTGGCCCGGGCGCTTGTCTCCATGGAGGACACGAAGGGCACCGCCACCATCACCGTTCCGACGGCACCCGCCACCGCGGTGGCGAGGGTCAGGAAGTGACGCCGGCTCTGGTCGATCTCTTCGCTGCTCATTACACCCCAACTCCTGAAGGTCTGGACTGGATTCGTCCCCGGAACGGCTTTTTCGGCAGGCCGGCTTGAAGGGGACGCGGGTGGAAGACGAGTGAAAATAACGGCGCATTATACACAGCGGCTTTAAGGCCTCGCCAGCGCGAGCCCTGACGGGACGCGGCCCGCGTGCTAGCGTATGCGCATGAAAGCCCTTACCCGGCTGCTGTTTTTCCTGTTCCAGGCCGCGGTCGTCGGCCTGGCAGCGGCATTCGTGGTGGTATGGCTCAAACCGGGGCTCCTGGTGACCCGCGGTCTCGGTTCCGACTCCGGCCAGGCCTCGTATGCCCCCGCCGTGGCCCTGAGTTCCCCGGCAGTGGTGAACGTACACAGCGCACGGCGCGTGCGCCAGACTGCGGTCACCGGCTCCAAAACACCGTCGGCCCGCGGCATCCCGGGCCAGTACGCCATACCACCCGTCGCCCAGCTGGAAAGCAGCCTGGGATCTGGGGTGATCGTCAGCAGCGACGGCTATATCCTCACCAACTACCATGTCATCAACGGTGCCGAGGCCATCCAGGCGGGCTTACAGGATGGGCGCGTGGCCGCCGCGCGGGTGGTGGGGGTGGATCCGGACACCGATCTCGCCCTGCTCAAGGTGGACATGTCGGGCCTGAAACCCATCGAATTCGGTCGCTCCGACGACCTCAGGGTGGGCGATGTGGTCCTGGCCATCGGCGATCCCTACGGCGTGGGCCAGACCGTGACCCAGGGCATCGTCAGCGCCACCGGCCGCAACCAGCTCGGACTCTCCACCTTCGAGAACTTCATCCAGACCGACGCCGCCATCAATCCGGGCAATTCCGGCGGCGCCCTGGTGAATGCCCGCGGCGAGCTGGTGGGCATCAACACCGCCCTGTTCTCCCCCTCAGGCGGCTCCAACGGCATCGGCTTCGCCATCCCCGTGAACCTGGCGCGCGGCGTGATGCAGCAGCTCATCGATTACGGTCGCGTGCTGCGCGGCTGGCTGGGCGTCGAGCCCCAGGACATCACTCCGGAATTGGCCCAGGCTTTCAGGCTGCAGGATACCCGCGGCTTCCTCATCACTCGCGTCACCCCCCTCAGTCCCGCCTCGGTGGTGGGGCTGGCGCCGGGTGACGTCATCAAGTCCATCGACGGGGATGCGGTGGAGAACAGCCGCGACGCCCTGAACCGCATCGCCGCCAAGCCGCCGGGCACCGCCATCCAGCTGGCGGGCGTCCGCAACGGCAAGAACTTCAATGTGAAAGTGACGGTGGCCGAACGGCCAGTGCAGCAGAGCAATAGCTAGTCCGGCACGCGCCTGATCTTCGCACCCAACTGTCCAAGCTTCTCCTCGATGGTCTCGTAACCGCGATCGATGTGGTAAATCCGCTCCACGGTGGTCTCGCCCTGAGCCACGAGCCCCGCCAGCACCAAGCTCGCGGAAGCGCGCAGGTCCGTCGCCATCACCGGCGCGCCGGTGAGCTTGTCCACGCCTTCGCTGATGGTGGTGTTGCCCTCGAGCCGCAAGTCGGCGCCCATGCGCTGCATCTCCTGCACGTGCATGAAGCGGTTCTCGAATACCGTCTCGGTGATGGTGCCGGTGCCCTCGGCCACCACGTTGAGCGCCGTGAACTGCGCTTGCATGTCGGTGGGGAAGGCGGGATAGGGCGCGGTCTTAACCGAGACGGCCTTGAGGCGCCGTCCGCGCATGTCCACTTCAATCCAGTCCTTGCCCTTCCCGAGCTTGGCACCGCTCTCCTCGAGCTTCGCCAACACCGCATCCAGGAGGTCCGGCTGCGTGTCCTTGAGGCGCACGTGCCCACCGGTCATGGCGCCGGCGCAGAGATAGGTGCCGGTCTCGATGCGGTCCGGCAGCACATCGTACTCGGTGCCGTGCAGCTTCTTCACGCCCTCGATGGTGATGGTGTCGGTGCCCGTACCCTGGATCCTGGCGCCCATTTGGTTCAAGCACAGCGCCAAGTCCACCACTTCGGGTTCGCGCGCCGCGTTCTCTATGACGCTCACGCCGTCGGCGAGCGCCGCCGCCATCATCAGGTTCTCAGTGCCGGTGACCGATACGGTATCCATGAAGATTCGGGCGCCGCGCAGGCGGCCGGCCTTGGCGCGGATGTAGCCGTTCTCCACCTTGATCGCGGCGCCCATGGCCTCGAGGCCGGCGATGTGTAGGTTCACCGGGCGCGTACCGATGGCGCAGCCGCCCGGCAGCGAGACTTCCGCCTGGCCGAAGCGCGCTACCAGCGGGCCCAGCACCAGGATGGAAGCGCGCATGGTCTTGACCAGTTCGTAGGGTGCATTGAAGTGTTTGATGGCGGAGGCATCCACTTCGATGCGCATGCGATCGTTGATGGTCACGCCTACGCCCATGCGCCCAAGCAACTCGATCATGGTGGTCACGTCGTGCAAGTGCGGGACGTTGCCGATGGTCGTGGGACTGTCGGCCAGCAGCGTCGCAGCGAGGATCGGCAGGGTGGCGTTCTTGGCGCCGGAGATGCGGATCTCGCCTTCCAGGGAGTGGCCACCTTTGATGAGCAACTTGTCCAAACGTCTTCCTTATATATAAATGTGTCAGGCCGCGCCGTCGCGGCACTTCTCTTCCGGCGTCAGGGTGCGCAGACTCAGGGCGTGGATCTCGCGGCCCATGCTCGGCCCAAGCGCGGCATAGACCATCTGGTGCCGGGCCAGCGACCGCTTGCCTTCGAATTCCGGAGAGACCACGAGCGCCTCGAAATGCGTGTCGTCCTCGCTCGCCACCTCGACTACTGCCGAGGGCAGCCCTTGCTCGATGAGGCGTCTGACTTCGGCGGGCTTCAAGGGCGTCTCAAGGCGGGTTCGACGGCGCGTCGGGAGCGGGAATGATACTCGAAACGGCGCGGCTCCCGGTACTGGCGCGGAGCGACCGGCCCCACGGACCGGGTGTCCTGTATCATGGCGGTACTACGCGACAGCCTGGTCCCGAAAGCATGTCCAAGACCGCCGATCCGGCCGCCCTCACCCGCCTCGCCCGGGAGGTGCTGGAGACCGAGGCCAGCGCCATCTCCGCGCTCACGACGCGACTGGACGGTGCCTTCATCGACGCTTGCCGCCTCATGCTCGACTGCCGCGGCCGCGTGGTGGTCACGGGCATGGGCAAGAGCGGCCACGTGGCCAACAAGATCGCGGCGACGCTCGCCTCCACCGGCACACCGGCGTTCTTCGTGCATCCCGGCGAAGCGAGCCACGGCGACCTCGGCATGATCACCGGCGAGGATCTGGTGCTGGCCCTGTCCAATTCCGGCGAGACCAGCGAACTCGTCACCATACTGCCGCTCATCAAGCGCCTGGGCGTGAAGCTCATCGCGTTCACCGGCAAGCCCGATTCGACCCTGGCAAAGATCGCCGACGTGCACATCGACGTGAGCGTAGCGCGGGAGGCCTGTCCTCTCAATCTCGCGCCCACCGCCAGCACCACCGCGGCGCTGGCAATGGGCGACGCCCTGGCGGTGGCACTCCTGGAAGCGCGGGGTTTCACGCAGGAGGACTTCGCCCGTTCCCATCCTGGCGGCAGCCTCGGCCGGCGCCTGCTGCTGCGTGCCGAGGACATCATGCACAAGGGGGACGCCATCCCCGTGGTATCCGAGGGGACCACGCTCGGCAAGGCGCTCATGGAGATGACCCGCAAGGGACTCGGCATGACCGCCGTCGTGGACGGCGAAGGGCGCGTAGCGGGCATCTTCACCGACGGCGACCTGCGCCGCACCCTCGACAAGCAGGTGGACGTACACAAGGCGAAGATCGACGAAGTCATGACCCGGAACTGCACCACCGTGGCAGCGGAAATACTAGCAGGTGAGGCCCTGCACATCATGGAGAGCCGCAAGTTCAACGGCCTCCTGGTCATCGACAAGGATCGCAGACTGGTCGGTGCTCTCAATATGCACGACCTGTTAAGAGCCGGCATCGTCTAGATGGACATCCAGGCCAGAGCGGCGCGGGTGCGTCTCGTGGTTTTCGACGTGGACGGCGTCTTCACGGACGGACGCCTGTATTACGGCGCCTCGGGGGAGGAACTCAAGGTCTTCCACGTGCACGACGGCCAGGGCGTGAAGCGCCTGCTAAAACACGGCGTGGCGGTGGCGGTGATCTCCGGCCGCGAATCGGCGGCGGTCTCGCGGCGCATGCAGGATCTTGGCGTGGCCCACGTCTTCCAGGGGGACGAACACAAGCTCCCAATCTTTGAGCGGCTCCTGAAGAAGCTCGGCCTCAGCGCGGACGAGGCCGCCTGCGTCGGCGACGACCTGCCGGACCTGCCGTTACTGGAGCGCGCCGGGCTCGCCGTGGCCGTGCCCAATGCCCTCGACGAAGTGAAGGCGCGGGCACAGCACGTAACCCGCGCCACCGGCGGCTGTGGCGCGGTGCGTGAGGTCTGCGACCTGATCATGGCGGCCCAGGCTGGACGGGCGTGAACCCGAAACTCCTGGCGCTCCTGGGCTTCCTGGTACTGCTGGCGGCCGGCAGCTGGTGGCTGCTGCGGGAGACGGCGTTGCAGGGCCTGCAGGAGCAGCAACCCAAGACTCACGTGCCCGATTATTATTTTACCGACGCCACGGTCACGAACCTGGACCTCAAGGGCAGGCCGGAATCGGAGCTCAAGGCGCCGCGGATGATCCATCATCCTGACGATGACAGCGTCGAGGTCTTCCAGCCGCGTATACGTTATTTCACCAAGCAGGGCCCGCCCTGGTACGCCCGGGCCGACCACGGGGTCGAGCCGAGCGGCGGCAAACTGATATACCTGGACGGCCACGTGCAACTGACCCATCCGGACGAGAACGGCGGACCCCCGCTGGTAATCAATACCGACAGGATGACCGTGAACCTGGACACCAACCTCGCCACCACCGACGATAGCGTCATCATGACCAAGGGTGTCAGCCACGAGACCGGGGTGGGCATGGACGGCTACATGGAGGATAACCGTATGGTGTTGAGAACCGATGTGAAAGGCTACTATGTCCCCAAGAAACAACTTTAAGCTGCTCGCCCTCGGGCTTTGCGGCTTCTTGGCCGCTGGTGGCGTCTGGGCTCTCTCTAGCGACAAGAACCAGCCTATCAACGTGCGCGCGGACCACGGCGACTTCAAGAGCGACCCGAACAACAACAGCAATGGCACCGGCGTATACACCGGCCACGTGGTCATCACCCAGGGCAGCATCGTGCTCACCTCCAATAGGGCGGTGCTGCATGTGGTCAATAACGAGCTGGAGACCGCCGACGTCACCGGAGATCCGGCCACCTTCCAGCAGCAACCTGACAACGGCGAGATGATGCACGGCACGGCCATGGAGATCACCTACAACGCTTCCAAGAACGAGATCATGCTAATCACCGACGCGCGGCTCACCCAGGCGGTGACCGGGGTCCCCAAGGGTTCCACAAAGATCGCGCCCGCGGCGGCCATCCACGCAAACCCGCTCGTCTCTGCCCAGGCGGCGCCTCAGTCCGGCACCCTGGGAGCCCCAGCTGCCAGCACCGCACCCGCCGCCAACATCACCGGGGAAAGGCTCATGACGGCGGACCTCATCCGCTACAACACCGACACCCAGCATGTCATCGCCAAAGGGCGTAACGAAGAGGACCGCGTGCACGTCAGTTTCCCACCCAAAGTCCACCCGACGCTCGCGCCGCAACTTTTCACGAAGGGCACCGCCCCGGCGAGCATCACCCATTTCGCGCCTGCTTCCGCCCGCGATCTGACGGCGCCAGGCAAAGCTTCCACCAATGCATCGCCTCGTGCCGCTACTCTGCCGTCGCCAGCGGTCACACACTCGAGAAATCCGTCGTGAGCAGCCTCAGCGCCGAGAACCTAGTGAAGCGTTATCGCCGCCGGGAGGTGGTGCGCGGCGTGTCCTTAGGGCTCACCCGCGGGGAGGTGGTGGGCCTGCTGGGTCCCAACGGCGCCGGTAAGACGACCTCCTTCTACATGATGCTGGGACTGGTGCCCGCGGACGGCGGCACCATCACCCTCAACGGCCAGGACGTGACGCACATGCCGGTACACGCGCGCGCGCGTCTGGGGCTCGGCTACCTGCCCCAGGAAGCTTCAGTGTTCCGCAAGCTCACGGTGGAGGACAACATCCTCGCGATCCTCGAGACCCGTGCGGACCTCACGACGGTGGCCCGCCGCAAGCGGCTTGAGGAATTGCTGGAGGAGCTGCACATCAGTCACATCCGCGATGGTCTCGGCATCTCGCTCTCCGGCGGTGAGCGGCGGCGCGTGGAGATCGCGCGTGCCCTGGCGGCGGATCCAGCCTTCATGCTACTGGATGAGCCCTTCGCCGGCGTCGACCCCATCTCGGTGATCGACATCCAGCGCATCATCGAACACCTGAAGGCACGCAACATCGGTGTGCTGGTGACGGACCACAACGTGCGGGAAACACTGGGGATATGCGGCCGGGCATACATCATCAACGCCGGCCAGGTGATCGCGGAGGGCACTCCCGACAGCATCCTCGCCAACCAGGAGGTACGTCAAGTCTACCTTGGCGAGAATTTTCGGCTATAACTTAAGCATGGTCGGTGCACGTCTTCACGCCCCCCCGCACGCGGGGCGGGCGCGGTCTTCTCCCCCCTGCAATTCCGGGGGGTACCATATAGACAGATTCCAATCGTCTGATAGGTCGAGGGTTTCGCCCGCGTGAAACCGACCCTCGTCCTACGCCAAAGCCAGCGTTTGAGCCTCACCCCCGAGCTGCGCCAGGCCCTGGGGCTGTTACAGCTCTCGGCGGCGGAACTCGCCCTCAAGGTGCAGGAGGCCCTGGATGGCAACCTACTCCTGGAGCGAGGCGACGATGAGGACAGCGTCGAGGCCGCGCCGCCGGAACAGCGCGCCGATGAAGCCCCCGAGGCGCCGCCCACCGAGGTGGACTGGGACGGAGCCGCCGAGACCCCGTTGGACGGCGGCTGGGAGGACGACGAAAACCCCGGCCCGGAAGCTGCCGACCGAGGCGGTCAAAGCCTCAAAGAATACCTCCTCTGGCAGCTGGAGCTGGCGCGCCTCTCCGCGCGTGACGCCGCCATCGGCGCAGCCATCATCGACAGCCTCAACGACGAGGGTTATCTCACCGAAACCCTGGAGGACATCCGCCAGGCCCTGGCGGACAGCGATGCCGCACCGGAACCGGAGGAGATGTACGCGGTGTTGCACCGGGTGCAGGCCTTCGACCCCCCGGGCATCGCGGCCCGGGACCTGAAGGAATGTCTACTGTTGCAGCTGCGGCAGGGCGAGGATGCGGATCCGGCCCGTGCCCTTGCCACGGTATTGATCAGCAGCCACCTGGAAAGCCTGGCCGCCCATGAACACGAGCGCCTCTGCCGGATCCTCGACGTGGCCCGCCCACAGTTGGATGCAGCCCTCGGCCTAATCCTCGGTCTGCACCCGCGCCCCGGCACCACTGTGGCCGCGGGCGGCGTGGATTACGTGATTCCCGACGTGCTGGTGAGCCGCCGCAGCGGCGCCTGGCGGGTGGAGCTCAATCCCGCCGCGGTGCCAAGGGTACGCGTCAATGCCGGTTACGCGGCCGCCCTGCGCCGCGGCGAGTCCGGCGGCGACTTGGCCCGGCAACTGCAGGAGGCGCGCTGGTTGGTGCGCAGCATCCGCATGCGCAACGAGACTCTGCTGCGCGTGGCCCGCAGCATCGTGCGTCGTCAGCACACCTTCCTGGAACACGGCGACGAGGCCATGCAGCCCCTGCTGATGAAGGATCTGGCGGCGGAACTGGAACTGCACGAATCCACGGTCTCGCGGGTAGTGGCCAACAAGTACATGACCACTCCGCGCGGCACCCTCGCCTTCCGGCGCCTGTTCTCCAGCGAGCTCGCAGGCGACGACGGCGGAGCTTTCTCTGCCACCGCGATCCGCGCCATGATCAAGAAGCTGGTGGCCCAGGAAGATCCGCGCAGCCCCCTGAGCGACAACCACATCACCAAAGAACTCCTGAGCCGCGGCATACGCGTGGCCCGACGCACGGTCGCGAAATACCGCGAGTCCATGACCATCCCCCCGGCCCATGAGCGCAGACGTCTCGATCAGAGATGAAACATGTCGAAGACCACGAGGAGCAGAACATGAATATAGACATTACCGGCCATCATGTGGATATCACCCCGGCGTTGCGCACCTACGTGCGCAACAAGTTCGAAAGGCTGGAACGACATTTCGACCATGTCACCGGGATCCACGTGGTGCTCACCGTCGCGAAACTCGAACACAAGGCCGAGGCCACCCTGGCGGTGAGTCGCGCCAAGCTGTTCGCCGATGCGGTGGAGCCGGATATGTATGCGGCCATCGATTGCCTGGTGGACAGGCTGGATCGGCAGGTGAAGAAGCACAAGGAGAAACTCTCCGGCCATAACAACCGGTCCACGGTGCGCAGCGCCGCGCCCCAGTGACCTTTTCCTGACGTTGAAGCCTGGCGGCGTGGAGAACCCACGCCGCTTCTTTTTGAATCACTTAAAAGCTGCTGCGCTCGGCATAACTTCGTTGCGGTCCGGCTCGCCGTCCTCACGTGCATAAAAGCACGCTCCGGGAGCTCGCCTCCCGAGCCTTGTTCTGCCTTCGCTCGCGACACTTTTAAGTGATTCAAAGAAAATGTGATAAGTTAAAGACACCCCAATTTCTACGAATCGCTATATGCGGTTAGTCATCCTTAGTGGTCTCTCCGGCTCCGGCAAGTCCGTGGCGCTGCATATGCTGGAAGATCTGGGGTACTACTGCGTGGACAACATCCCCGCCGGACACCTGCAGGCCTTCGTGCGCGAGACTCTGCTCACCGGAGACCCCGCCTACGAACACATGGCGGTAGGCGTGGACGCCCGCAACCGCATGGAGGACATCCGCTCCGTGCCGCAGACCGTGAAGAAGCTCCGCGCCGACGGTATCGAGTGCGAGATTGTGTTCTTGCACGCCGAGGATACGGTGCTGCTGAAGCGCTACAGCGAGACCCACCGACCCCATCCCCTGGCTGGCGAAGGGCGCTCACTCAAGGACGCCATCAAGGCCGAACGCGATCTCCTTGGCCCGCTGGCGGACGAAGCGGACATGGTGCTGGACAGTTCCCGCACCTCGGTCCACGAGCTGCGCGAGTTGGTACGGGCGCGCATCCACCGGATGGAACGTCAGTCCCTGTCGCTTATGTTCCAGTCCTTCGGTTTCCGCCACGGACTGCCGGGAGACTCGGACTTCGTGTTCGACGCCCGCTGCCTGCCCAATCCTTACTGGGAACCCTCGCTCAAGTCCCTCACTGGGCGCGACTTGGCGGTGGCCAAGTACCTGGAGAAGCACGAGGTCGTGAACAAATTCGTGGCCGATATCCAGGGATTCCTGGAATACTGGATACCGAAGTTCGAATCCTCGAACCGCCGTTACCTGACGGTGTCCATCGGCTGCACCGGCGGCTATCATCGCTCGGTATACGTGGTGGAAAGGATGTCAGATCACTTCAGGAAACAGGGGCGGGAAGTCCTGGCCCGGCACAACGAACTCAAGTAACGTCCCGCCCGTCTTTTCAGCCAGCTACCTTATTGGCTTCCTCAGCCTTCTGCTCGGCGCCCACGAACGCCAGCAGTTTGTCCGCCTGAGTCTGGGCGTCCCGCTGCCCCAGCTCGATGAGGTCGCGGCAATAGCCCGATTCGAAGAGCAGGTAGCTCAACAGCTGGCTGCCGCTCTTGTGCATGGCACCCACGCCGCGCAGCAGTAGCCGGACGCTGCGCGGGAACTCGCGCATGTGGTGCTGGGCGATGTCGCGCATGTCCTCGCTGGGTGTGATCACCAGGGTGTCGATGACCTTGAGGGGCTGCTCCTCGCCGGGGCGGCCGGGGATACGGCTCACGGTGTTGTTGATGCGTTGCAGGCGCTCCAGGTCGCCATAGATGCTATCCATGAACAGCGTGTCCAGGAGATAACCGGCGATCTGGCCCAGGGACGGGTACGGCACCATCTCGCCTTCCAGGGGCATGCGGTTGGGCTGTTCGTTGCGCACCGCCGCCACTAGCACCCGCTCGGCACCGAGGTGCACCACCGGGCTCAAGGGGGCGGACTGGCGCAGGGACCCGTCACCGAAGAACTCGCGACCGATCAGCACCGCCGGGAAGATCACCGGCAGGGCCACCGAAGCCATGATGTGGTCGAGGCAGATCTCCACCGGCTGACCCAGGCGGCGAGTGCGGTGCCATGGTTTGAGATCGCGCCGCCCCTGGTAGAAGGTGATGGAACGGGCCGAGGTATAACCGGAAGCGGTGATGGCGAGGGCGTCCAGGGCACCGGCATCGATGGCCTCCTCTATCCGGTCGAAATTGATGTGTTCGCGGAGCAGGACCCGCAACGGTGCATTGTCGAGGAGCGAGATGGGATTGTGCCGGTCCATTCCACCAGACAGCATCGTGAACAGCCAGTGGGCGCTGGTCTTAAGGGCGGTGTAGGCGCCGGTCTTGAACACCCGGTCGCTATGGATGTCGCGCCATACGTGGTCAAGGTAGGCGACGCCGTGCCTGAAGTCCTGGGCATGGCTCGCGAGCAAGGCGGCGTTGATGGCGCCGGCGGAGGTGCCGGAGATCACTGAGAACGGCGAGGGCACGTCCTGGGGCAGCATTTCCGCCAGCCCCTTGAGCACGCCCACCTGATAGGCGGCGCGGGCGCCGCCGCCCGGCAGCACCAGACCCACCTTCGGCTTGGCGAGATTGCCGCTCACGGGTTCTCCAATACCACGCGATAACGCGCCTGGTTTGCGGCGACGCGCTCCAGGGCCGCATTCACCGCGACCATGGGCCGGGCCTCGATGCGGGGCCGCACACCGTGTTGTGCCGCAAAGCTGAGCATGTTCGCCATCATCGCACGCCCACCGATGTTGCTGCCGGTGACCATCTTCTGGCCGCTGATGAGGTCTCCGGCCCGGAGACCCAGGTTCGAGGGTGAGGCCCCCACGAAACAGAGCGTACCTCCCGGCCGGAGGAGCTTCAGGTACTCGCCCCAGGGCAGGTCCACGTTCACGGTGCTCAGGATGAAATCCAGGGAACGCCTGGCCTTCTGCATGGCCGCTGTGTCGGAGCTGTCCAGGAACTCCGTCGCACCGAAGCGGCGCGCATCCTCGCGCTTCGCCGCCGTGGATGACAGCGCCGTGACAGCGGCGCCGAGCTTGGCGGCGAACTGCAGGCCCAGGTGGCCGAGGCCGCCGATGCCGAGCACCGCCGCGCGCATGCCCTGACCGACGCCATGGCGCCGGAGTGGTGAGAACACCGTCACCCCGGCACAGAGTAGGGGCGCCGCCTCGGCAGACTCAATGGCATCGGGGATGGGGAAGGCGAAGCGGCCATCGGTGACGATGGCGGCGGCGAAGCCACCGCGGTGGCCGAGACAAGTGGCTTCGGAGCGGGCGCAGAGGTTGTCGTCGCCACGGCAGCAATATTCGCATTCGCCGCAGGAACCGCGCTGCCAGCCCACCCCCACCCGCTGCCCGGTCTTGAGATGCTTCACATCCCTCCCCAATCGCGCCACGGTGCCGACGATCTCATGTCCCGGCACCAGGGGATAGCGGCTGACGCCCCAGTCATCGTTAATGAGATGCAGGTCACTGTGGCAGATACCGCAGTGGGATATATGGATCTCGACGTCCTGGGGCCCGAGGGACGCGGGCTCGTAGCGGAACGCTTCCAGCGGACTTTTGGCCTTCGGCGCCGCCCAGGCTGAAATGGTCATGGGGCCTCCGCAAAAATGTTAAATCGACTGGACGCGGACGTATAGGGTACTAGTATTTAGCTGGTAAAAATCCCGGGTATTCAAGGCCTAAGCACGGGCAGTTCAAGAATGGCCTGAGTGTCTGTTGGCTAGGGATCGTTCGTACGCGAATGCAGGATGGGCCATGCTGAATCTGAACCTCTGGCGCCAGAACCCCTCGGGGAACCCCGACGAACCTGACACAGTGCCGGGGTCGCGCACACAGCGGCCGTTGCTCAAGACTGTGGTGCTCAACACCAAGGGCGGCTGTGGCAAGACCACCCTCTCCACCAGCCTCGCCGCCTATTATGCCTCCCAGGGCTACAACACCGCCCTCCTGGACACCGACCCCCAGGGCTCGAGCCTGCGCTGGCTCGCGAACCGCGGCGCACGCAAACCTGTCGTCACTGGGCTCACCGGCACCGACAAGAGCGGCCGCGTCACCAAGAGCTTCCTGATGCGCGTGCCGC
>DATGHI010000180.1:0-7191 GCA_035308065.1 Gammaproteobacteria bacterium
GACGGCAGCACCATGTAGAAGAGCAAGAGCGCCAGAGGCATGAACTTCATCATCATGGCCTGGGTCTTGTCCGCGGGCTGCGGCTGCAGATGCGTCTGGATGAACATGGCTGCGCCGTACACCACCGGCAGCACGTAGAACGGGTCCGGTGCCGAGAGGTCGTGGATCCACAGCATCCACGGCGCCTGGCGCAGCTCCACGCTGTACACCAGCACGTAGTAGAGTGCGAAGAAGATCGGGATCTGGATCGCGATCGGCGCACAGCCGCTCGCCGGGTTCACCTTCTCCTTCTTGTACAGCTCCATCATCGCCTGGCTCATGCGCTGGCGGTCGTCGGCGTAGCGCTCCTGCAGCGCCTTGATGCGCGGCTGTATCAGGCGCATCTTCGCCATGGAACGCCCGCTGATCTCGTTGAGCTTGTAGGTGAGTGCTTTGATCAACACCGTCAGCAGCAGAATGGACCAGCCCCAGTTGCCGATTAAACGCTCGATCCACTGCAGCAGCCAGAAGATGGGCTGGGCGATGATGGTGAGCTTGCCGTAGTCCACCGTGAGCTCGAGCCCCGGCGCCACAGCCGCGAGCTGGCTCTGGAGCTTCGGACCCACGAACAGGGTGCCGTCGAAGCTGACGCTCCCGCCCGGGGCCGCGCTCTTCTCCGCCGTGACGCTGCCGGTCACGAAGCGGCCGTCGCCGAGCGCCTTGCTGTAATAGAGGTCCTTGCCGTCCGCCGGGATGATGGCGGCGAGGAAGTAATGCTCCACCACCGCGATCCAGCCCTTGTCCGCCTGCTGCGACAGGGGCGCATCGGCGAGCTTGCTGAACTCGAATTCCTTGTAGCCGTCCGGGCCGTGCATGGCGACCCGCTGGTAGTCGTAGCGCGTGGAGCTGAACATGCCGTTCTTGGGCGCGGTGTAGCGGCTCTGCCATTGCAGCCAGGCGCCGCCGGTCCAGGCGGCTGTCCCCGTGTTATGCACGGCGTAGCTCACGCCGATCTGGTAGCTGCCGCGCTTCAGAGTGTAGGTCTTGTCCATGGCGAGGCCGTGGCCGTCGCTCCAGCTCAAAGTCACCGCGACGCTGTCCGCGCCCTCTGCCAGGGCATAGTCGGTCTTCGGCGCGCTGTAGACGGCGTCCGTGCCCGGAGCCGGCATGCCCGCCTCCGGCTGCAGGCCGCCCTGCAGCACCAGCAGCGTCGGATCGCGGTCGTCCAGCACGCGCACGTGCTGGTCCGGGGTCTTCAGTTCCTCGGGGTATTTCAGCAGCTCGGCGCGGCGGATGTCGCCGCCGGCGGTATTGATGACGAGGTCTAGCACATCCGTGCGGACATGGATCTCCCGGCCCTGGGGCAGCGCCGCGACGCTCGCCGGTGCGCCCGCTGCCGGGATCCCCGCCTCACCACTCGTGGCCGCGGGGGCCGGTACTGCGCCCGGCGGACCGCCGCCAGTAGCGGCGACAGGCGCCGCGGTTTCTGGCTCGGGCCGCGGACCGTAATCCAGCTGCCAGGCCTGGTAGAGGCCGAAGAAGACGACGGCTAGGGCGCCCAGGAGGAACAGGCGGCGGTTATCCACGGCGATGTTCCGGGTGCTGCGGCACCGGGTCATAGCCGCCGGGGTGGAAGGGGTGGCAGCGAACGATGCGCCGTGCCGCGAGCCAGCTGCCCTTGAGGGCGCCGTGCTCCTGGAGGGCTTCGACCGCGTAGCGCGAGCAGGACGGCTCGAAGCGGCAGCGCAGCCCCAGCATCGGACTCAGAGTGTATTGGTAGACGCGGATGGCGAAGATCAGGAGTCTTTGCATCGCTTGATCACTTCCTGCCAATGCCAGTCGAGACTGGCGCGAAGTTCGGCGTTCAACCGTTTGGCGGCGGCGGAACGGGCCTGTACCACGATGTCCGTCGCCGGCAGGCGTTCCCGGTTCAGGCGGAAGCTCTCGCGCACCGCACGCTTGATGCGCGTGCGTCCGGCGGCGCCAGCCACCGCCTTGCGCGCCACGGTGATGCCGAGCCGCGCCCCCCCTGCCCCGCCCTTGCAGGCAAGCACCACGAAACAGGCGTCGCTGCTTCTCGCGCCGTTCTGGAACACCCGGCTGAATTCCGTGGGCAGGCAGAGCCGTGCCGCACGCGGGAAGGACGCGGGACCCACGGTCCCGGCCGTTGAGCTTACGAGGTCGGGCTGAGGCGCTTGCGGCCCTTGGCTCGCCGCGCGCTCAGCACCTGGCGGCCGCGCTTGGTGGCCATGCGCGCACGGAACCCGTGGGTGCGGGCGCGGCGGACTTTGCTCGGCTGATAGGTTCGCTTCGTCATGACACTCGATCCGCTATGTCGTGGGCCGCGGACCGACAGCGGGCCCGGGCAAAAGGGCCGCTATTAGACGTGTCGGGCGTCTTGCTGTCAACTGCCGGAGCCTGCTGGCGCGCTTCCTGCTTGTGGACACCTCATCAAAACGGGCTGTGGATAACTCCCATGGGCCGGTATACACTGCGGCCTGTCTTGCGCGGCGGTGTTCGCCGCCGCAAATCCAGATTTCGGGTTTGGGGGTTCTTTCGCCATGCCATCGCTATGGACGCGGTGCGTCAGTCATTTGGAGCACGAGCTCTCCGAACAAGAACTGAACACCTGGATACGCCCCCTCCACGCCCTGGAAGAGGGCGAGACCCTTAGGCTCCTGGCCCCCAACCGGTTCGTCATGGACTGGGTACGGGACCGCTTCCTGCCTCGCATCTCCAACTTGGCCCGGGAACTGGCTGAGGACAAGCGCCGCCAGGTGTCCCTGGAGGTGGGCGCCACCGCCGAGCCGGTCACCGTCACTGCGCCCCAACCAGGCCCTTCGGCCCCTCCCCTGCCCACCCCCGGCAGCGGGCTGAACCCCCTCTACACCTTCGAGACCTTCGTGGAGGGTAAGTCCAACCAGTTCGCCCTGGCGGCGGCCCAGCAGATCGCCGAGAACCCAGGTCGGGCCTACAACCCGCTCTTCATTTACGGCGGCGTCGGCCTCGGCAAGACCCACCTGATGCACAGCGTCGGCCACATCATGCTGCAGCGGAACCCCAAGGCGCGCATCTCCTACGTGCATTCCGAGCGCTTCGTGAACGATATGGTGCGGGCCCTGCAGCACAACACCATCAACGAGTTCAAGCGCCTGTACCGCTCCGTGGACGCCCTGCTCATCGACGACATCCAGTTCTTCGTGGGCAAGGAGCGTTCCCAGGAAGAGTTCTTCCACACCTTCAACGCTCTCTTGGAGGGCCAGCAGCAGGTAATCCTCACTTGCGACCGCTATCCCAAGGAAGTGGAAGGCCTGGAGGAGCGCCTAAAGTCGCGCTTCGGCTGGGGGCTCACGGTGCCCATCGAGCCGCCGGAGCTTGAGACCCGGGTGGCGATCCTGATGAAGAAAGCCGTTGCCGAGGGCGTGGAGCTGCCGAACGAGGTGGCGTTCTTCGTCGCCCAGCGAGTCAGCTCCAACATCCGCGAACTGGAAGGCGCGCTACGCCGGGTGATCGCCAATGCCCGTTTCACGGGCCGCGATATCACCCTCGACTATGCCAAAGAGTGCCTACGGGACATCCTGGCGGTGCAGGATCGGCAGGTGACGCTCGAGAACATCCAGAAGACCGTGGCGGAGTTCTACCGCGTGCGGGTGAACGAGATGCTGTCCAAGAAACGCAGCCGTTCCATCGCCAGGCCGCGACAGGTGGCCATGAGTCTCGCCAAGGAGCTTACCAACCACAGCCTCCCGGAGATCGGCGACGCCTTCGGCGGGAGAGACCACACCACGGTTTTGCACGCCTGCCGCAAGGTGCAAGAGTTGCGTGCCGCCGATGGCAAGCTGAATGAGGACTACGCGACTTTGCACAGGATGCTAACCAGTTAGACGGCTGTGGGTAATTTGTGGGTAAAATCCGAGCCCGACTTATCCACAAAAGGCGCACAGCCTGATGAGGAGTGACCGGTGGTCAGTTAACAGGCTTGGCTTGGCTTCATGACATTGATAAATAAGGTTTTTTAACGCTTACCCTCAGACCAAGACCGACACTGTTATTACTACTATTTGGTTTAAGTATCTATCTCACTTAAAGAAGAAGCAGGTGGATAAATGAAGTTCGAGGCGCTGAGAGACACGCTGCTCAAACCTGTTCAGGCGGTGGTCGGTGTGGTGGAACGCCGTCAGACCATGCCCATTCTGGCGAACCTGTTGCTGACGGTGGCGGACAAGAGCCTCTCGGTCACCGCTACGGATCTGGAAGTGGAGTTGGTGGCGCGTACCGAAGTGGACGTGAAGGAAAAGGGTGAAGTCACGGTGCCGGCGCGTAAGCTCCTGGACATCTGCCGGGCGTTGCCTGAAGGCGCCAAAGTCACTGTGAGCCTTGAGCGGGAGAGGGTGACGGTGAAGTCCGGTCGCAGCCGCTTCGTGTTGGCGACGTTGCCAGCGTCCGAATTCCCTGCGGTGGAGGATATCAAGACCCAACGTAGCGTTGATCTCCCGCAGAAGCAGTTGCGCGAACTGATCGAGCAGACCCATTTCTCCATGGCCCAGCAGGACGTGCGCTATTACCTGAACGGCCTGCTGCTGGAACTCTCGTCGAAGCGTGTGCGTGCCGTGGCCACCGACGGCCATCGCCTTGCCATGTGCGATTTGGATGCGAATGTGGCGGACCTGCCGGCGCAGCAGGTGATCGTGCCTCGCAAGGGTGTGATGGAGCTGCAGCGTCTGCTCGCCGATGGCGAAGAACCAGCGAAGGTCGCGTTCGGCACCAACCATGTGCGCGTGGAGCTGCCGGGCCTGCGGTTCACTTCCAAGCTCATCGACGGCCGTTTCCCCGATTACGAGCGGGTGGTGCCGAAGGCTGGGGACAAGGACATCATCGCCGACCGCCAGGTTTTGCGGGATGCACTCGGCCGCACCGCCATCCTATCCAACGAGAAGTACCGCGGCGTGCGCCTGCAACTCGCACCCAACCGCCTCAAGGTCATGGCCCACAACCCGGAGCAGGAGGAGGCGGAAGATGAGGTCGAAGTGTCCTACAAGGGCGCCGAGCTCGAGATCGGTTTCAATGTCTCCTACCTCATGGATGCCCTGAGCGCACTGCATACCGAGCAGGTACGCATCACCCTCACAGACGCCAACAGCAGCTGCCTCATCCGCCACCCCGAGAACGACACCTGCCGTTACGTGGTCATGCCTATGCGGCTCTAGAAGGGCCGTGATACGCCTTTCTTGCCCTCCCTGTCGATCATAGATTCGCCGTGAGTCTCTCCCGCCTCCAGCTGCGGGATTTCCGTTGTTTCCCCGCCCTGGAACTGGACTTGGCGTCCCGCGCCAACCTCATCACCGGCGACAACGCCTCGGGGAAGACCAGCCTTTTGGAGGCTATCTTCGTCCTGAGCCGCGGACGGTCCTTCCGCACCAGCCGCACCGAGAACCTGGTCCGTCATGGCACTGATGGCTTCCTCATCAGCGCCCAGGTGCAGGACAGTGCCGGCTCCACTTCCCTGGGCCTCGCACGTCAGGGCACGGCGCTGGAAGCCAGGATCGGGGGCGCTCCGGTCCAGAGCCTGGCGGAGCTGACGGAACGCCTGCCGGTGCAGCTCCTGGATTCCAGCGCCCACCAGCTCATCGAAGGCGGCCCCCGGCACCGGCGGCAGTTCCTGGACTGGGGCGTGTTCCACGTGGAACCAGGCTTCCTACCCGCCTGGCGCCGTTACCAAAGGGCCTTAAAACAGAGGAACGCCTTGCTGCGACAACGGGCGGCGGAATCCCTACTCAAGACCTTCGAACCGGAACTCGCCCTGGCGGGGACGCTCCTGGATCAGCACCGGCGAGACTACCTCGCCGTACTGGAGCCCGTGGCGCTAGCTTGGGCTGAGCGGCTCCTGGGGAGCTTGGACCTACGGTTCCGGTACCTCAGGGGTTGGGGGGAGGGTAAGAGCCTGGAGGAGGCGCTGGAGCAGGGCCGCAGCCGGGACCGGGAGCAGGGCAGCACCCAGGCCGGACCCCACCGGGCCGAGATCGTCATGGAGATCCAGGGTTTTCCCGCCCAGCAGCAGGTGTCCCGCGGCCAGCAGAAGGTCTTGGCGGGGGCCTTGCTCCTGGCCCAGGCGGCCTATCTGCGCAAATCCCGGGGCCGGCAATGCCTGTTACTCCTGGATGATCTCGCCGCGGAACTGGACGCGGGCCACCTTGGCCGGTTCCTGGAATTGGTCCGTGAGACCGAGGCCCAGGTGTTCATCACTAGCGTGGAAAAGGCCCGGCTGCCGGCCTGGGACGAGGCTCGGAGGTTCCACGTGGAACACGGGAAAATAGCAAAATGGGTATAATGATAAATTGCTGAAAAAGACCCCTCCCATGGCCGATACCAAGCGTTACGACTCCACCAATATCAAGGTCTTGAAGGGCCTGGACGCGGTACGCAAGCGCCCTGGCATGTACATCGGCGACACCGACGACGGCACGGGACTGCACCACATGGTCTTCGAGGTGGTGGATAACTCCATCGACGAAGCACTTGCCGGCTATTGCAGCGAAATAGAGGTCATCATCCACGAAGATGAGTCTATCTCCGTGAAAGATAACGGTCGCGGCATCCCGGTGGACATGCACAAGGAGGAGGGGCGCTCCGCCGCCGAGGTCATCATGACCATCCTCCACGCCGGCGGTAAGTTCGACGACAACTCCTACAAGGTCTCAGGCGGCCTGCACGGCGTGGGCGTCTCCGTGGTGAACGCCCTGTCGGAACACCTCAGGCTCCTCATCCGCCGCGACGGCAAGCTCTACGAGCAGGAATACCGCGAGGGCGAGCCCCAGTACCCGCTGCGGCTCATCGGCGAGGCCGAGGGCACCGGCACCGAGATCCGCTTCAAGCCCAGCGCCGCGGTGTTCACCCACATCCAGTTCAGCGCCGACATCCTCGAGCGGCGCCTGCGCGAGCTCTCGTTCCTCAACTCCGGCGTCCGCATCCTGCTGCACGACCAGCGCAACGACAAGCACGAGACGTTCCAGTACGAGGGCGGCATCAAGGCCTTCGTAGAGCACCTCAACCGCAACAAGCAGGCGCTCAATCCCACGGTGTTCCGCTTCCTCACCGAGCGGCAGAAGATCACGGTGGAGGTGGCGCTGCAGTGGAACGACTCTTACCAGGAGACGGTGTACTGCTTCACCAACAACATCCCGCAGCGGGACGGTGGCACCCATCTGGCCGGCT
>DATGHI010000181.1:0-3677 GCA_035308065.1 Gammaproteobacteria bacterium
CGCCCCGTTCCAGGCGGCGCCGAGGACGATGCCGATGGCCGAGAGTTCGTCCTCCGCCTGCACGATGCAGTACTTGTTCTTGCCGGTGGCCTTGTCCACCCTGAGTTCCTCGCAGTACTCCTTGAAGGCGTCCATGAGCGAGGTGGAAGGCGTGATGGGATACCAGGCGCCGACGGTGGCGCCGGCGTAGACGCAGCCGAGACCGGCCATGGTGTTGCCGTCCACCATGATGTGGCCCTTGGTGGCGTCCATGGCTTCGAGCCTCAAGGGCAGCGGGCAGCTGAAGTGCTCCTTCGCGTAGTTAAACCCAAGCTCGATGGCCTTCAAGTTCCCGGCCACGAGCTTCTGCTTGTCCGCGAAGGTCTCGTTCAGCACCTCTTCGATCACCTTGAGGTCGATGTTGAGCAGCGCCGCCAGCGCCCCGAGGTAGCAGACGTTCTTCATGAGGATGCGGGCGCGGATGTTCTCGAACTCCTTGTTGACGAGCTCCGCCAGGGGCACGCCGATGAGCGTCACGTCGTCCCGGGCCAGTTGCTTGTCCCGGGGCCAGGTGGAGTCATATAAGAGGTACCCGCCGGGCGAGACTTCCGCCAGATCCTTGGCGTAGGTCTGGGCGTTCATGGCCACCATCAGGTCCACGCGGCCGGAGCGGGACAGATACCCCTCCTTGCTCACGCGGATCTCGAACCAGGTGGGCAGGCCCTGGATGTTGGAGGGGAAGAAGTTCTTGCCCACCACCGGGATGCCCATGCGGAAGATGGCCTTCATCAAGAGGCCGTTGGCGCTGGCCGAGCCGGTGCCGTTGACGTTGGCGATCTTGATGACGAAGTCGTTGACGCGATTGGTCATAGAACCTTGACCCTCACCCGCAGGAAGAGTGGACAAAGCCACCCTCACCCTTCCCTCTCCCGAAGGGAGAGGGAAGTAAAAAGTGGACAAAGGCACCCTCACCCATTTCGTACTTCGCTTCCCCGCTCCGTCCGAAAGTCCAGGGCATGCATCCATGCGTGCCCGCTCGCGGCTTCCGCCGCTCGCCCTCCCCCAGGGGGAGAGGGATATAAAAATTGGGACTCATGTGGCCGTCCGTTTGAGGGGCGCCGCGGGAACATCATCATCGCCGGCGTAAGCCACTTTCAGCGTGGATTTCTGCATGTCCCAGGCGGCCGTGGGGCAGCGCTCGGCGCAGAGGCCGCAGTGCACGCAGTGGTCCTCATCCTTCACCATCACCCGGCCCGTCTGCTTCAGGGGCTCCGAGACGTAGAGCGGCTGCTGCTGGTTCTCCGCCGGGGCCTTCAAGCGGGAGCGCAGGTCCGCGTCCTCGCCGTTGTGGGTGATGGTGAGGCAATTGGTGGGGCAGATGTCGATACAGGCGTCGCACTCGATGCACTTCGGCGCGAAGAACACGGTCTGGATGTCGCAGTTGAGGCAGCGTTCCACCTCGACTTGCGTCTGGGCCGCGTCGAAACCCAGCTCCACCTCTATGTTGATCTTCTTGAAGCGCTCCTTGAGGCTTACGTGGGGCATGAGACGGCGCGGCGCGGCATCGAAGTCGTTGCTGTAGCTCCACTCGTGGATGCCCATCTTGGTGCTCACGAGGGTCATGCCGTCCGCCGGTCGCTGGGCCATGTCCGCGCCCTGGCAATACTTATGGATGGAGATGGCCGCCTGGTGGCCGTGCTCCACCGCCCAGATGATGTTCTTGGGGCCGAAGGCCGCGTCGCCGCCGAAGAACACCCCGGCGCGGGTGGACTGGAAGGTCTTCACGTCCACCACCGGCACGTGCCACTTGTCCAGCTCTATCCCTAAGTCCGATTCGATCCAGGGGAAGGCGTTCTCCTGGCCGATGGCGAGGATCACGTCGTCCGCCGGCAGGAACTTGGTTTCGATCACACGGGATTTCAACTTGCCCGCTTCTTCGTAGTATTCGAGGACTTCGAAGTGCATGCCCGTGAGGCGCCCGTCCTTCAAGACGAAGTCCTTGGGGCTGTAGCACTCGATGATGT
The DNA here is from genome assembly GCA_035308065.1 of Gammaproteobacteria bacterium. Lineage (GTDB taxonomy): Bacteria > Pseudomonadota > Gammaproteobacteria > Natronospirales > REEB76 > DASUBN01. The sequence goes on from DATGHI010000181.1 coordinate 2,004, forward strand.
CCACGTTTTCTTCTTTCGCGTCCTCCAGCTCCCAGTCGGAAGCCTTGAGCATGGACATGGGCTTGCGCGCCATGACCTTAACGTCCTTCGCGCCCAGGCGCAGCGAGGTGCGGCAGCAGTCCATGGCGGTGTTGCCGGCGCCCACGATGATCACCTTCTCGCCCACCTTGTGGATGTGGTCGAAGGCCACCGACTCCAGCCAGTCGATGCCGATGTGCACGTGGTCCTGGTCGTCGTAGCGGCCCGGCACGTCCAGGTTCTTGCCCCGCGGCGCGCCGCTGCCCACGAATACTGCGTCGAAGCCTTGGCTAAGGAGTTCCTTCATGCTGGTGACCGGCGAGTTGAGGCGGAGATCCACGCCCCGCTCCACGATCATGGCGATCTCGTCCGCCAGCACCTCCGGCGGCAACCGGAAGGACGGGATGTTGGTGCGCATCAAGCCCCCCGGCTCGTGCTGCTTCTCGAACATCACGATCTCGTAACCCAGGGGCAGGAGGTCGTTCGCCACCGTGAGGGAGGCGGTACCCGCCCCCACGCAGGCGATGCGCTTGCCGTTCTTCTTGGTGGGTATCTTCGGCAGACGGTCGCGCACGTCTTCGGAGAGGTCCGCGGCCACGCGCTTCAGGCGGCAGATGGCCACGGGCTTCTCGTCCACCCGGCCGCGGCGGCAGGCGGGCTCACAGGGCCGGTCGCAGACGCGCCCCAGGATGCCCGGGAACACGTTGGATTCCCGGTTGAGCAGGTAGGCGTCGGTGTAGCGCCCCTGGGCGATGAGGCGGATGTACTGCGGCACGTCCGTGTGGGCCGGACAGCCCCACTGGCAGTCCACCACCTTGTGGAAGTAATCAGGATTAGAGACGTCGGTGGGCTTCACGGCGCGAACCTTAAAGCCCGGCTCAGCGGCCGGCCGGAGCGGCTGCCGAGACGGATTACTGTTTCGATGTCCCTGTGCGACATGCGGAGATAAGCATACTCCATCTCTGCCGCGACGGGTTCAGCCCGATGATGGCGCCCCGCACCCTCATTTGATGACGACGGATCAGCGCGTGAGTTCGGCGAGCAGGCGGGTGATCTCGGGACCGATGTGCCTGAGTTCGATGCGATGGGCCTCGGTGAGCCGGTCCAGGACTCCCTGGCCTTTGGGCGTGAGCGAGATGTGCACGCGCCGCCGGTCGCCCTTGGCCTGCGTCCGCCGCAGGTAACCCTGGTTCTCGAGGCGGGTCACGAGGCCGACGGCGCTGTTGTGGTTCACCTGCAGGCGCGCCGCCAGTTCGCCGACGCTGGGCGGCTCATCGCCGGGGAAGCCACGGATGGCGAGCAGGACCTGGTGCTGCTGCGGCGTCAGGCCGAGGCCGTGGGCGATGCCCTCGCTGCTGCGCAGGAAGCGCCGCAGCGAGGCGCGGAACGCCGCGAGGGTCAAGTAGTCGGCGTCGCTCACCTTGAAGGCGCGGTGGCTCTGTGACGTCATGTAGAAATCCGTTGATTTATATCGTACTGCGATATATCCTACGCGACCTCGCCGTCCCGCTCAACGGCCCTATCTCACGCCATGGCAGAAGACACGAAACGGGATTTCGCCGACCAACCCCGGCTGCTCGCTATCTCCTGCATCGCGGTGGGCATCGGCGCGCTCGCGGCGGTGGTCGCCTGGGTGCTGTTCCACCTCATCGGCCT
>DATGHI010000182.1:0-3647 GCA_035308065.1 Gammaproteobacteria bacterium
CCCTTTCCTCAATGAGGAACTCCTGGGCGAAGCGCTGGCGCCGGTGCGCAAGCAAGTCGTGATCGCCACCAAGTTCGGCTTCCCGGGGGGAATGGCGAACCAGGGTCAGGACAGCCGGCCCGAGAACATCCGCAACGTGACGGAGGCCGCACTCAAGCGTCTCCGTACTGACGTGATCGACCTCCTCTATCAGCACCGCGTGGACCCCAAGGTACCTATCGAGGACGTGGCCGGCACGGTGAAGGACCTGATCCGCGAGGGCAAGGTGAGGCACTTCGGCATGTCGGAGGCGGGGGCGGCCACCATCCGCCGCGCCCACGCGGTGCAACCGGTGACGGCGCTGCAGAGCGAGTATTCCCTGTGGTGGCGGGAGCCAGAGCAGGGGATCCTGCCGCTGCTGGAGGAGTTGGGGATAGGCTTCGTGCCCTTCAGTCCCCTCGGCCGTGGCTTCCTCACGGGCAAGATGGACGCCAGCACTACCTTCGACAGCAAGGATTTCCGCAGCAGCCTGCCGCGCTTCACCCCCGAAGCGCTCAAGGCCAACCAGGCGCTGGTGGACCTGCTCTCACGCATGGCGGCAAAAAAGCAAGCGACACCGGCCCAGGTCGCGCTCGCCTGGCTCCTGGCCCAGAAGCCCTGGATCGTGCCCATCCCCGGCACCACCAAGCTCAAGCGGCTGGAGGAGAACTTAGGAGCCATCAGTATCGAGTTGAGCACGGCGGACTTGCGCGAGATCGACAGCGCGGCGTCCAAGATCACGGTGCAGGGCGCGCGCTATCCGGAGAAGCTGCAGCAGACGGTGGGGCGATGAGACCTGGATAGCCTTCGCTCATTGCGATAAACGATGGAGCTTATGACATGAAAACCCTAGCTTATGCCGCCGCTTCCGCTGAGAAGCCGCTCGCCCCTTTTGCCTTCGAGCGCCGGGCCCTGCGTCCCGACGACGTGGCGATAGAGATCCTCTATTGCGGGATCTGCCACACCGACATCCACCAGACGCGCGACGAGTGGGGCCGCAGCAACAACTACCCCATGGTGCCCGGCCACGAAATCGTCGGCCGCGTGACCGCGGTGGGCAAGGACGTGAAGGACTTCAAGGCCGGCGACCTCGTGGGCGTGGGCTGCATGGTGGATTCCTGCCAGCACTGCCCGTCCTGCGCCGAAGGCCTGGAGCAGTATTGCGTGGAAGGCGCCACCTTCACCTATAACAGCATCGATCGCCACGACAAGAGCGTGACCCAGGGCGGCTACTCCGAGCGCATCGTGGTCTCGCGCAAGTTCGTGGTGCGCATGCCAGCCAAGCTGGACCTCAAGGCCGCGGCGCCGCTGCTCTGCGCCGGCATCACCCTCTATTCACCGCTGCGCCATTGGGGAGTGAAGAAGGGCTCCAAGGTAGGCATCGTGGGCTTAGGAGGATTGGGGCATATGGGCCTCAAGCTCGCCAAGGCCTTCGACGCGGACGTAACCCTCTTTACCCGCACCCCCGGCAAGGAGCCGGAAGCTCGGCGCCTGGGTGCGGACCACGTGGTGATCTCCATCGACTCCAAGCAGATGCAAGCCGTGGCGGGGCGCTTCGACCTCGTCATCGACACCGTGCCCAACGAGCACGACGTGAACCCCTATCTCGCCACCGTCAAGCGCGACGGTGATTACGTCATCGTCGGCCAACTCACTCCGCTGGTGCCGCCCTTGAATCCCGGAGCCCTCATCATCGGCCGCAAGTCCGTGGCGGGTTCGGTCATCGGCGGCATCGCCGAGACCCAGGAGATGCTGGATTTTTGCGGCAAGCACGGCATCGTCTCGGATGTGGAGATGATTCCCATCCAGGACGTGAACAAAGCTTACGACCGCATGCTCAAGAGCGACGTGCGATATCGCTTCGTCATCGACATGGCGTCTCTCAAGACCTGAAGGAAGGCGTCATGCGCATCGGCATCATGGGTTCAGGCTTGATGGGCAGCAAGCTCGGAACGATATTCGCCCGGGCCGGCCACGAGGTGGTGTTCAGCTACGCCCGTAGCGAGCAGAAGCTGAAGGCGCTCGCGAAGGAAGCCGGTGGCAAGGCGAAATCCGGCACACCCCGCGAAGCGGCGCAGCATGCAGACGCGGTGTTGCTGGCGGTGCACTGGTCGAGAGTAAGTGATGTGCTGAAACAGGCGGGCGATCTGTCTGGAAAGGTCGTCGTGACCTGTTCCTTGCCCATGAACGAGGAGAATACCGATTTGGTGATTGCCCATTCCTCGTCTGGCGCCGAAGAACTCGCCAAGAAGCTACCGAAAGCCCACGTGGTGGGCGCCTTTGGTACCGTGCCCAGCGAAGTGCTGTTCGGGGTATACGAAGCGCGGCGCAAGAAAGACCGCCCGAGCCTCGTTTATTATGGCGACGACCGAGGCGCCAAGGAAATGGCCGCCGGTTTGATCCACGATGTGGGCTTCGAGCCCGTGGATGCGGGCCCCTTGAAGATCGCCCGCTACGCTGAACCCTTCACCCTGCTCATCGCCCAGCTGGCCTATGAAGGCAGCGGCGGCCCGGAACTGGCCTACCGTTTCGAACGCTTCCCGGGCTGAACAGCGCGGTCCTGTGCGTCTTCCGTCTTCTTGCCGCCCAGGTTCACGATGATGTGGTAGGCCACCGCATCCCAGGCATTGTGGATGCCGGTGAACAACAGCAGCAGCGCCGCGGCACCGATGCCGAACAGTGCGTCGCGCGTGGATGACACGGCCGCGAGTGCCGAGATGCCCAGCATGGCGTAGGCCGTGATGGGCAACAGGGCGTGGAACAGCCAGTCCTCGAACACCGGCTGGTAGACGGATTGCGTGCGCATGCGGCGCGCGATAGCAACCGCATAGGTCAGCCCGCACAGGCCGAGCACGCCCCAGGCCACCGCCGCGGACTCGCCCGTCTCCCATGGAATCCGCACCAAGGCAGAGAGCAGCAGCACCGCGCTGAAGTGCACTACGGTGGGCGTGCTGAAGGCCGCGCTCCCTTCCGAAACGCCCTTCGGCGGGTTCGCGGCCACGAGCGTCATCACCACGAACTGCAAGCCGATGAGCGCGCCGGCCGACGAGCCGACGATCACGTAGAAGCTGTCCCATTCCGCGAGTGCTGACATGTGGCCACCTCGGCGCTTGTGGAGTGTGCGCCAATCAAGGGGGGTGGTGTGTGAATCGTATGCCGGTGTCAACTCTACAATGAATTTGGCGCGTCCGTTAGGTTGAGCGGCGATAGCCGTAAGCGGTCACGCGGGACGTGGGCGTGACCACACCTTTCATGACCTCGATCATGCGCAAAAAGACAGTAAGCATTCCGAATTAGTCGGCTGGAAGCCGTCCGGGTGTGCGCCCGCTCCTGTATTTGCCGAATAACTTTTCCAATCCACAGATCGCCAACAGGGTTCCCACCACCGCTGTACCTGAAATCCAGTTCCAGCCTTGATGGCCTAGTGGCAGAACGCCTACTCCATACAGAAGGGAGGCAAGCGCGGCCAGTAAGTAGAGGGGCCCGGTATAGAAGCAATGCAGCCGGCCGCAGCGGCGGGCGTTCGCTAGACAGCCCGCGGCAGCGACCGTGAAGGCAAATGTCCAGGCAGACGTGTGGATGATATTTCCGGTACTGAAGGTCCCGACGCCGCCCGGGCCGAAGCTCCC
>DATGHI010000183.1:0-4217 GCA_035308065.1 Gammaproteobacteria bacterium
CCCGCGGCCTCGGGTCTGCAAAAGCAGGCGCCGGCCACTGGTGGGGTCAGCGCGTCAGCGCCGTGGCACTCATTCCCCTGAGCCTGTGGTTCGCCGTCTCGGTACTGCAACTCACCCATGCCGACTACGTGGTGGTGGTGAACTGGCTGCACACGCCTTATGTGGCGGTGCTCCTGAGCCTGTTCCTGGCCACGGTCTTTTATCACGCTTACCTCGGCGTGCAAGTGGTGGTGGAAGACTACGTGCACACGGAGTGGCTCAAGATCGCTTCGCTGCTCCTGATCAAGTTCGCCTGCATCCTGCTGGCCGCGGCGGGCGTGTTCACCGCCCTGCGCATCGCCTTCGGAGCCTGATTGTGACCCAAGCCTACAAGACGATCGATCACATCTACGACGTGGTGGTGGTGGGCGCCGGCGGCGCCGGCCTGCGCGCCACTTTCGGCATGGCGGAGGCGGGGCTCGCCACCGCCTGCATCACCAAGGTGTTCCCCACCCGCAGCCACACCGTCGCCGCCCAGGGCGGCATCAGCGCCGCCCTCGGCAACATGGGCGAAGACGACTGGCGCTGGCACATGTACGACACCGTCAAGGGCTCCGACTGGCTCGGCGACCAGGACGCCATCGAGTATATGTGCAAGGAAGCGCCCGATGCGGTCATCGAGCTGGAGCACTACGGCGTGCCGTTCTCCCGCACCGAGGAAGGCAAGATCTACCAGCGGCCTTTCGGCGGCATGACCACGCGCTTCGGCGAGGGCACCGCGCAACGCACTTGTGCCGCCGCTGACCGCACCGGCCATGCCATGCTGCATACGCTCTACCAGCAGAGCCTGAAGCACCAAGCGGAGTTCTTCGTCGAATACTTTGCGCTAGATCTGCTCATGGAAGGCGACGTCTGCCGTGGCGTGGTGGCCTGGGACCTAGCCACCGGCACGCTGCACCGCTTCATCGCCCAGCAGACCGTGCTCGCCACCGGCGGCTATGGCCGTACCTATTTCTCCTGCACCTCGGCCCATACCTGCACCGGCGACGGCAACGGCATGGTGCTGCGCGCCGGCCTGCCGCTGCAGGACATGGAGTTCATACAGTTCCACCCCACGGGTATCTATGGCGCCGGCTGCCTTATCACAGAGGGCGTACGCGGCGAGGGCGGTTACCTCACCAATTCCTCCGGCGAGCGCTTCATGGAGCGCTATGCACCCAACGCCAAGGATCTCGCCTCCCGCGACGTGGTGTCTCGCGCCATGACCGTGGAGATCCGTGAGGGCCGCGGGGTGGGCCCGGAGAAAGACCATATCCATCTGCACCTGGAGCACCTGGGGCCGGAAGTGATCCACGAGCGGCTGCCGGGCATCGCCGAGAGCGCGCGCATTTTCGCCGGCGTGGACGTGACCAAGCAGCCCATCCCGGTGCTGCCCACGGCGCATTACAACATGGGTGGCATCCCCACCAACTACCACGGCGAGGCCCTGACTTTGAAGGACGGCAACCCGGATGCCGTCATTCCAGGGCTCATGGCCATCGGCGAAGCGGCCTGCGTCTCGGTGCACGGCGCCAATCGCCTGGGTTCCAACTCGCTCCTGGATCTGGTGGTATTCGGCCGTTCCGCCGCCCACCGCTGCGCCGAGACCGTGAAGCCCGGCAAGACGCCGCGCAGCTTCCCGAAGGGAGCCACCGACAAGGTACTGGCGCGTTTCGACCGGCTGCGCCATGCCGACGGTTCCGAGCCCACGGCGCAGGTACGTCTGCGCATGCAGCGTGTCATGCAGACCGACGCCGCGGTGTTCCGCACCGGGAAGTCCCTGGAGGAGGGACGCGCGCGATTGAAGCAGGTGTTCGATTCCTTCCAGCACGTGAAGGTGAGCGACCGTTCACTGATATGGAACAGTGATTTGGTCGAGACCCTGGAACTGGATAACCTGTTGGGCTGCGCCACCGTCGCCATGGCGGGCGCCTTGAATCGCCAGGAGAGCCGCGGCGCCCACGCCCGCGAGGATTTCCCGGAACGGGATGACAAGAACTGGCTGAAACACACCCTGACCTGGATGGACGAGAAGGGCGGCGTGAAGATCGACTACCGGCCGGTGCACCTGAACACCATGACTGACGAAGTCCAAGCGATCCCACCCAAAAAGCGCGTGTACTAAAAATGGCCCTTTTGCCCTCTGGCGTTGTTGCAGCCGCCCTCGGAATCCTCACGTACAGCAAGAGTACGCTCCAGGTTCCTCGGACGTCTGCGCCTAGCCAGAGGACAAAATTGCCTATTTTTAGTCCCAGTGCTGCTGATAGCGCAGAAGGATTGAGAGGGTAATAGACATGGCTGAACTCCTACTGCCCAAGAATTCCCGCACCAAAGAGGGCAAGACCTTCAAGGCCGCCGACGGCTTGAAGAACGTCAAGCGTTTCCGCGTCTACCGCTACGATCCGGACAGCGGCGAGAACCCGCGCATCGATACCTACGAAATCGATATGGACAAGTGCGGTCCCATGGTCCTGGACGCACTGCTCAAGATCAAAAACGAAATCGACCCGACCCTGACGCTGCGCCGCTCCTGCCGCGAGGGCATCTGCGGCTCCTGCGCCATGAACATCGACGGCACCAACACGCTGGCCTGCACCAAATATTGCTCGGAGATCAAGGGCGACGCCCGGGTCTACCCGCTGCCCCACATGAAGGTGGTGAAGGACCTGGTGCCGGATCTGACACACTTCTACGCCCAGTACGCGTCCATCAAGCCCTGGATACGTACCCAGTCGGCGCCGCCGGACCGGGAGCGGCTGCAATCCAAGCACGAGCGCGAAAAGCTGGACGGCCTCTACGAGTGCATCCTCTGTGCCTGCTGTTCCACGAGCTGCCCCAGCTATTGGTGGAACAGCGACCGCTACCTGGGTCCAGCCATCCTGCTGCAGGCCTACCGCTGGATCGTGGACAGCCGTGACGAGGATACCGGTACACGCCTGGACGAGCTGGAGGATCCCTTCAAGCTCTACCGCTGCCACACCATCATGAACTGCACCCGCACCTGCCCGAAGGGACTCAATCCCGCCAAGGCCATCGCCGAGATCAAGAAGCTAATCGCCGCGCGCGCGGGTTGAGGAGAGCCCGTGTCTGAACTGGCGAAACTGCGCTGGAAGTGCCGACGCGGCATGAAAGAGCTCGACCTGCGGCTCATGGACTACCTGGATAGCTGCTATCCCGGCGCCAGCGTGCCCGAGCAAGAGGCCTTCGAGGCACTCCTGGACAGGCAGGACCCGGAACTCTACGACTACCTCACGGGCCGTGCACAACCCGCCACCGAGGAGCAGCGCCGTGTCGTCGACGCCCTACGGCGAACCCCTTGAGCTCCTGATCAGGCCGTCGCCGCTCATGGCGACGCTGCTCTGCCTGATGCACATGGCCGCCATCGCAGTATGCACACCGCTGCCTATTTCACTTGCCTATCGCGCTGCCATCGTGATCGGCATCGTCTGCGCGTTCTTCTGGAACGGATATGTATTCATCCAACGCACGCCGCGCCGCCTGCACTGGTCGCCGGAAGAGGGCTGGACATTGACGGACCGGAAGGGTACGCAACATGAAGTCCGGCTGCTTCCGGAAGCCTATCTCGGCCCGTGGTTGGTGATCGCCCACTTCAAGGACGAACGCGGGAAACGTATGACCGTGATGCTCGCCCAGGATAGCGTGCGGGCGGAAGGGTTCCGGCGACTCAAAGTTCTCCTGCGCTATGGCACCCCTAAACGCTAAAACCATCTCGAAAGCTGCTGCGCTCGATATAGCTTCGTTGCGCTTCGGTTTCGCAATGCTCATGGACTACCGTGTCCACTCCGCTTGCTCGCCTCACGCGCCTCGCTCTATCTTCGCTCGCGACGCTTTCGAGATGGTTTTACTTTTGCCAATGCACTCGTAGATTACTACCTGCGAAATTGGGCGGCACCAGCACCGTGTTCAAGGGCGCTCGTGAGCGGTCGGCTTCTGGGTAGTCCAGGGTGTAGTGCAGCCCGCGGCTCTCGCGGCGCTGCTGGGCGGATTGGATGATGAGCCATGCCACTATCGTCAGATTGCGCAGTTCCACGAGATCGCTGTTGATGCGAAAGTTCCCGTAGTACTCGTCGATCTCATGCTGCAGAAGCTCCGTGCGGCTTAAGGCCCGGCGCAGGCGTTTGTTGGTACGCACGATACCCACGTAATCCCACATGAAGTGGCGTAGTTCGCTCCAGTTG